>DATMUQ010000431.1:0-6809 GCA_035563795.1 Terriglobales bacterium
GCGACCGCGCTGAACATCAATCGACGCTGACCAGCGTCACGGAACTGGCCGCGAAGTTTTTTGAGGCCCATCTCGGTGCCAGCGCCGGCAAGGCCGGGCTCGATTATCTCAAGAAGCGCGGCCTGACGGCGGAGACGATCAAGCGCTTCCGGCTGGGCTTCGCGCCGGATAGTCGTAGCGCGCTCAAAGCGCATCTCGAAAAACAGTCCGTGCCTGAGGCTTTGTCGATCGAGGCCGGTCTGCTGATCAAACCGGAAGACGGCAGCGGTCCCTCTTATGACCGTTTCCGCGGCCGGGTGATATTCCCGATCCTGGACCGGCGCGGCCAGGTGATTGCCTTCGGCGGCCGCATCCTCACCGACGAGAAGCCGAAATATCTCAACTCGCCGGAAACGCCGCTCTTCCATAAGGGACGCGTGCTCTATGGCCTGTCGCATGCCCAGAAGGCGGCGCGCGACAAGAACGAGATCATCGCCACCGAAGGCTATATGGACGTGATCGCCCTCGCCCAGGCTGGTTTCCCCCAGGCTGTGGCACCTTTAGGGACGGCCCTGACCGAGGAACAGATCGAACTTCTCTGGCGCATGGTGCCGGAACCGATCCTCTGTTTCGACGGCGACGCCGCCGGGCAGAAGGCGGCAGCACGGGCAGCAGAACGGGTCCTGCCGATCCTAAAACCGGGCCTGTCGCTGCGTTTTGCCTGGATGCCCACCGGCGAGGACCCGGATTCCCTGATCAAGGCCCAGGGTGCGGCCGCCATGCGGCAAATCCTCGACCAGGCGGAGCCGCTGGTGGAAGTGTTCTGGCGCATGACCATGGCCGAGCGGCCCTTGGATACGCCGGAACGGCGCAGCGGCTTCAAGCGGGATATCCTGGCGGCGGTCGGCCGGGTTGCCGATAAATCGATCCAGGATGCCTATCGTCAAGACATGCTGGAGCGGTTCGACGGTTTGTTCCGGCGCCGGCGCGAGGATGCGACAACCAGGGGTGGTGAGGGTGGCCGAGTCTTTGTTCGTTCTGGGCGAACAAATTTTGACCAACTGCCCAATGTCGGCATGGGCCGCAATCTGCCGCGCTGGTCGCGGGCGGCACATTTGGCGGAAATGGGTGGGGCGGATGCCCGCGGTGGCCTTGCCGGTACCCGACGCCTGCCTTACGAAAAAGTCCTTGCAACTCTCCTTAACCATCCCGATCTCATTCACCGGCACGGCGAAGCCGTCGCCCTGTTGCATTTCCCCGGCAGCACGGTCTCCGCGGGACCGGATTTCAGTCCGGACATGACAGGGATGGCGGCAGCGGAAACCCTTGGAAACGCAGGTTCAGCCGGCGAGCTTGACAAGCTTCAAGGCGCCATTATAGACCTCGCTGCCCGGTTTCCGCGACTTGACGCCACCGCATTGCAGAACCATCTGAGGGATCAGGGATTTTCTGCTGTTTTGGATGGCCTCCTGGCGCGTACGGCAGATTACCCATTTACCCTTCGTTCGGCAGACCCGCAGTCTGCTGAAGAGGGGCTTTTGCACGTTATGGCTGTGCTGCGGGAGCCTGACATCCTGGCCGAACTGGCCGAGGCTGCGGCGGCTCTGACCAACAGCATGACCGATGAGAATTGGGCGCGGTTCGAAGCTGCCCAGCGTCTGGCGCTGGAAGCGGAGAGCAAACGCAGGGATATCGACCGGGATGCTTTCGGTCGGGTCGTGAAGAATTAGGCCTGCGCGTCGTTATCCGCAGCAGGCATTGTCGGAACAGAATTGAAACAGGTGGCGTCAATGGCAGCGAAATCCTCGGCCAAATCGGAACCGGTAAAGCCACGCGAGGAAGGCGGCGAAGGCCCGCTGATGGATGGCATGAATGCCGCCGTCAAGAAGATGCTGGCCAAGGCCAAGGAACGCGGCTACGTCACCTATGACGAGCTCAATGCTGTCTTGCCCCAGGAACAGATGTCCTCTGAGCAGATCGAGGACACGCTCGCCCTCTTGAACGAGATGGGCATCAACGTCGTCGACAATGAAGAAGCCGAAGAAGGCGAGCAGCAGGCAGATAATGACGACGCCGGCAGTGGCGGCGGCGACGAGGATGAGGAAGGCCGGGTCACCGGCAATCTGAACGATGCCGAGGTTGGCCGCACCGATGACCCGGTGCGCATGTATCTCCGCGAAATGGGCTCGGTCGAATTGCTGTCGCGCGAAGGCGAAATCGCCATCGCCAAGCGCATCGAGGCCGGCCGCGATATGATGATCGGCGGCATCGGCGAAAGCCCGCTCACCCATCGCGCCATCCTGGAATGGCGTGACCGCCTGAAGGCCGGCGAAATCCTGCTCCGTGACATCATCGATCTCGACGCCACCATGGGCGGCGTGCCCGGCGAGGGCGAGGAGATGATGAACCAGGGCGAAGGTGAATTCGAGGACGAGGAAGCCGAGAAGGAAGAACGCGCCGAGGGCGAAGGCGGCGAGAACCCTGAAGGAGAGGGTGAAGGCGAAGGCGACGAGAACAACATGTCGCTGGCGGCCATGGAGCAGCAGCTCCTGCCGCAGCTGATCGAGACCTTCGACAATATCGCCGCCCTCTACAAGAAGCTCGATAAGGTCCAGGTGAAGCGCCTGGAAACCATTCTCGCCGGCGAGGAGCTCAATCCGCGCTCCGAGAAGGCCTATGAGAAGATGAAGCTTGAGATGGTCGATCTCATGCGCACGGTGCGGCTCAACAACAACCGCATCGAGGCCCTGGTCGATGAGATGTATGGGCTCAACCGCAAGCTCATGGGCCTCGAGGGCCAGTTGCTGCGCATCACCCAGAAGGCTGGCGTGAAGCGCGAGGAGTTCCTGCAGAAGTATTACGGCTCCGAGCTCGATCCGAAATGGTTCGCCAAGCTTGGCCGCCTGACCTCCAAGGGCTGGAAGAACTTCGTTCTCAAGCACAAGGACGACGCCAAGGACGTGCGCGATCAGATCGCTGCTGTCGCTGATCAGGTGAAGCTGCCGGTCGGCGACTTCCGCCGCATCGTCAATATCGTGCAGAAGGGCGAACGCGAAGCCAGCCGTGCCAAGAAGGAAATGGTCGAGGCCAACCTGCGTCTCGTCATCTCCATCGCCAAGAAATACACCAATCGCGGCCTGCAATTCCTCGATCTCATCCAGGAAGGCAATATCGGCCTGATGAAGGCGGTCGATAAGTTCGAATACCGCCGCGGCTACAAGTTCTCGACCTACGCCACCTGGTGGATCCGGCAGGCGATCACGCGCTCGATCGCCGACCAGGCCCGCACCATCCGTATCCCGGTGCATATGATCGAGACCATCAACAAGCTGGTCCGCACCAGCCGCCAGATGTTGCACGAGATCGGCCGCGAGCCGACCCCGGAAGAGCTGGCGGAAAAGCTGATGATGCCGCTGGAGAAGGTCCGCAAGGTCCTGAAGATCGCCAAGGAACCGATCTCGCTGGAAACGCCGATCGGCGACGAGGAAGACAGTCATCTGGGCGACTTCATCGAGGACAAGAACGCCGTTCTGCCGCTCGATGCCGCCATCCAGGCGAACCTGCGCGAAACCACCACCCGCGTCCTCGCCTCGCTGACGCCGCGCGAAGAGCGCGTGTTGCGCATGCGTTTCGGCATCGGCATGAACACCGATCACACGCTGGAAGAAGTCGGCCAGCAATTCTCGGTGACCCGCGAACGTATTCGCCAGATCGAGGCCAAGGCGCTCCGCAAGCTGAAGCATCCCAGCCGTTCGCGCAAACTGCGCAGCTTCCTCGATACCTGAACATTTCGGATTGATGACGCCCTCTCCCCAAGACGGGGGGAGGGTGTTATAGCTCTGGCGCCGGCGGCAACCGACCGGCGACCCTGTTGCAAGGCCCTTCCAAGGCCTGCCGGTCGGGCCTGTAGTTCAGTTGGTTAGAACGCGCCGCTCATAACGGTGTTGTCGGGGGTTCAAGTCCCTCCGGGCCCACCAACCGCCCTCCACAATCTTTACGGCCAATCGGGTACCGCCTCTGCGATCTATGCGTCGCAGATCGGCGGAGCTTACCTGTCCCTGACAAAATGTCCCGGCCCATCCCGTGAATATTCATCAACCGGCACCGCTGTTGTTGCCGTTTGTGTCCGATATGGCCGTGACCTGACGACATGAACAAAACTTCATGAAGCGTCGAAGCGGGTTTAATCGGCGAATCCCTATCTTTGTCTTGCCAGCCTGAATCGGCCGGGGCGTCGCTTGGCTATAGCAAGGGCGATCGCCTGCAGGATGGGTTCCGCCGAAAACGTCTTACCCGCAAATTTCCGACCCGCATGGTGCGATCGACATGAAGTACAAAACCATTCTCCCGCTGATCGCACTTGGCCTTGCCGGCGCCGGTGGCTGGCATTGGTGGGTCAACCGGCCGGCCATGGCAACCTTGCCGCCGCCGCAGCCAGCGGCGATACCGGTCGAGACCGCTGCGGTCGGGCGCCAGGATGTTCCGGTCTACCTGACCGGGATCGGCACGGTCCAATCGCTGAACACCGTCACGATCACCGCCCGCGTCGACGGCCAGATCCAGAAGATCGGCTTCACCGAAGGCCAGGAAGTGAAGGCCGGCGATCTCCTGGTACAGATCGATCCGCGCACCTTCCAGGCAGCGCTCGATCAGGCGATCGCCAAGAAAGCCCAGGATGTGGCCCAGCTCGCCAATGCCCAGCGCGACCTGCAGCGCTTCACCGCTTTGTCGCAGAAGCAATTCGCCAGCCAGCAGCAGCTCGATACCGAGCGCGCCCAGGTCGATCAGTTGCAGGCCGCCATCCAGGGCGACCAGGCAGCGATCGACAATGCGCGCACCCAGCTCGATTATACCAGCATCCGCGCCCCGCTCAGTGGCCGCGCCGGCTTCCGCCTGATCGATCAGGGCAACAATGTTCATGCCAGCGACACCGCCGGCATCGTCGTCATTACCCAGCTGCATCCGATCTCGGTAGTTTTCACTTTGCCGGAAGAGGATCTGCCGGCGGTGATGAAGGCGATGTCTGCTGGCAGCGTCGCCGCAACGGCACTCGGCAGTGACAACAAGACCGTGCTGGGCCAGGGCAAAGTGACGATCGTCGATAACCAGATCGACCAGGCCACCGGCACGGCGCGTTTCAAGGCGGAATTCCAGAATGACGACAACGCATTGTGGCCGGGTGAATTCGTCAATATCCGGGTGCTGCAGGGCACCCAGCAGAATGTCCTGACGGTACCGTCGATTGCCCTGCAGCACGGCCCCGACGGCCTCTTTGCCTATGTCGTCAAGCCGGACAATACCGTGACGCCGCAGCCGATCCAGGTCAGCTACGATACCGGCCAGGTCGCGGTGGTGAGCGCCGGTCTCGATCCGGGCCAGCAGGTGGTGACCGGTGGTCAGTACCGCTTGCAGGCCGGCACCTTGGTGAAGGCGAAGCAGACGGCCAAGGTAGCCGGCGCGGATAAGTCGGCGCAGAATGATGCCGGCGTACCGGTGACGACCGTGGCGCAGGTAGCGCCATGAATATCTCCACACCTTTCATCAAGCGGCCGATCGCCACCTCGCTGATCATGCTGGGCCTGCTGCTGGTCGGCGGTGCCGCTTATCCGCTGCTGCCGGTGGCACCTTTGCCGCAGATCGATTTCCCGACCATCTCGGTCAGTGCCAACCTGCCCGGCGCCAGCCCCGAGACCATGGCTTCGACCGTGGCGACGCCGCTGGAACAGCAATTCGCCGATATTCCCGGCGTCACGCAGATGACCTCGACGAGCCAGCTCGGCAGTACCCAGGTCACCGTGCAGTTCGATCTCGACCGCAATATCGATGCGGCAGCGCAGGACATCCAGTCGGCGATCGATGCCGCGGCCGGTCAGTTGCCGAAGAACCTGCCCAGCCCGCCTTCCTATCGCAAGGTCAATCCGGCGGATTCGCCGATCCTGGTCTATGCAGTGCATTCCGATACCCTGCCGCTGACCGAAGTGGACGACTACGCCGAGACGCAGATCGCCCAGCAGCTGTCGCAATTGCCGGGCATTTCCCAGGTGATCATCGGCGGCCAGCAGAAGCCGGCCGTGCGGGTACAGGTCGATCCGGCTAAGCTGGCATCGCTCGGCTTGCAGATGGAAGATATTTCCGGCGCCATCTCGACGGTCACCGTCGATGCCGCGAAAGGATCGATCGACGGGCCGTCGCACAGCTACACCATCTATGACAATGACCAGCTGACCACCGCCAAGCCCTGGAACGATGTCATCGTCGCCTACAAGAACGGCGCGCCCATTCGCGTCCGCGATATCGGCGTCGCGGTGGACGGGCCGGAGAACAGCAAGCTCGCCGCCTGGCAGAATGGCAAGCGCGGCATCCTGCTGATCATCTTCAAGCAGCCAGGCGCCAATGTCATCGACGCCGTCTCCAATATCGAGGCGAAGCTGCCGCATATGATGCTGTCGGTACCGCCTTCCGTCCATGTCGATAAGATCATCGACCGGACCACGACGATCCGCGCCTCGGTGCAGGATGTGAACTTCACCCTGGCCCTGACCATCGGCCTGGTGGTGATGGTGATCTTCCTGTTCCTGCGCAATTTCTGGGCGACGGTCATTCCCGGCATCACTGTGCCGCTGGCGCTGATCGCCACCTGCGGGCTCATGTATGTGGTCGGCTACAGCCTCGACAATCTGTCGCTGATGGCCCTCACCATTGCCGTCGGCTTCGTCGTTGATGACGCCATCGTCATGCTGGAGAATATCTACCGCCATATCGAGGAGGGGATGACGCCCTATGAGGCGGCACTGAAAGGCGCCGGCGAGATCGGCTTCACCATCGTCTCG
>DATMUQ010000432.1:0-3640 GCA_035563795.1 Terriglobales bacterium
TCGGCGGCTGAGCCCTTCTGGAAATCGATCCGGCGGAAGGCGGTGCGGTCGAGCTGTGGCAGGGGTGAGAAGGGCAGCAATTCCTCCGGGAACTCGGCCCACTGCTCCTGGCAGCGCTTGGCGGTGCGGTTGCCGGCCTCAGTCAGCTCGATGCCGGTGAACTTGATCTGCGGGAAGCGGCCGGCGAGGTAGAACAGGTTGACGCCGTTGCCGCAGCCGACTTCCAGCACACTGGCCGGCTTCAGCTGTTCGATCGCCCGCATCAGCACGGCGATGCGGACACGCGCACCACCGAAGCGATGCGCAACGTAGTGCTTGTCACCCCATTCCCAAGGCTGCTGGCTGTCCTCGGTATTAGGCAGCTTGTAGCTGTCCAACGCCGTGCGGTCCCAGACCTCGTTATATTCCTCCTCGATCTTCGGCGTGGTGCGGCCGAGCGAGGGGAGAAAATCGAGGAAACGGCGACGCCAGTATTTCTTGCGGTATTTCTCGGCGCGGCGGGCCTTTTCCGCCTGCCAGGCCTCGGCGGCAGCGCCCTGTGGCTGCGAGATCACGTAAGGCGCGAAGAGTGTCTCCACTTCTTCGGCGGAAAGCTGCAGCTGGTTGAGGGTGAGCTGGGGCGGGGTGTTTTGACGCATGAGCCGGTCTATCTCTGAAAGCGAAGAACAATCGAGCACAGCCGGATCGGGCCGGACCTGCTCTGTCGCCTGATAGTTAGCAGACTGCACCCGCCAAGGGTAGAGCCGGTGCTCGCCCGCGCGCCGTCAGGCCCGGCCGGTTCTATGGCCCCCGAACCCAAGATTTTGTGAACCGCGTCACGATTTTGTCGCGTTTTCGTCAAACCTTTGTCCCTGGGAGCGACTATCTACACCTTAACGAGTGTCACACGATCAGAGGTGATTCTGTCATGCTTGGACGAGTGCGTTCCTGGTGGGGCCGGGCGTCGGAACGTCGGCGTTTCCGCCATGATTTTAAGCAGTTCAACCGCATCTGGGACGAGCGGGCGGCACGCCTGCATCCGTAAGATGCGTTAGGGCCGATCCTGGGCGGGGCACGTCATGCCAGGCCGCCACGGGTGCTGAGATGGCTTGCGCCATCCGTTCCGGCCACTCCTTCCCCCGTGCCTCGGATATCCCGCGGGTCACCATCGGCCTTTGGGCCTGCATTGATCTTTCCCGACATGACTGCTAGCTGATCCCCTGCATTCCACAGGAGCTGCCGGCATGGGCGACGAGAAGAGGGCACAGCGGGACGACCAGGCCGCCGATACGGACAAGGCGGGCTCCCCATCGTCCGATGCCAAGAGCCGGGCCGAGCGCCAGGCCGAGGAACTGCGCCGCAATCTCCAGCGCCGCAAGGCCCAGCAACGCCAGAGGCGCACCCAGGACGACGCCTAGGCGACGCCAGGGAGGGCCGGGGCGTCTACCGCCTTGCTGTCCTGAAAAGCGCAAAATCAATATATTAGCCGCCTTCTTTTCGACGCTTTCCCGGGTTAGACCAATCCTTGCGCGATGCTTGAGCCACAGGCATCCATACAGTACAAACAGGCGGCTCCGGGCGGCTTTTTGACAGATCGGAGTCGTTTCCACCCCGCGCGCAAGGATGCCCGGCAGTATGTCCATCATGTCCGATATCTGGATTCGGGAAATGTCGTTGAAACACGGCATGATCGAACCCTTCGTTGAATCCCAGAAGCGGGAAGGGGTGATCTCCTACGGCGTGTCGTCCTATGGCTATGACGCCCGCGTGGCGCCGGAATTCAAGATCTTCACCAACGTCAACAGCGCCGTCGTCGATCCGAAGGAATTCTCCTCCGAGAGCTTCGTCGATCGCGAGACTGCAGTCTGCGTGATCCCGCCCAATTCCTTTGCGCTCGCCCGCACGGTGGAATATTTCCGCATCCCGCGCGACGTGCTGGTGATCTGCCTCGGCAAGTCGACCTATGCGCGCTGCGGCATCATCGTCAATGTGACGCCGCTGGAGCCGGAATGGGAAGGCCATGTGACGCTGGAATTCTCCAACACCACGCCGCTGCCGGCCAAGATTTACGCCAATGAGGGCGCCTGCCAGTTCCTGTTCCTCAAGGGCGACCAGCCCTGCGAGACGAGCTATGCCGACCGGGCAGGCAAATATATGAAGCAGCGTGGCGTGACGCTGCCGCGGCTGTAATAGCTTTTTGTTAAGCATGGGTGCGCGATGCTGCGCCCACGATTTGAACTAAGTGTTTTCGGGGATCAGACGGGGGTCTGATTAAAGGTCAATCATCAATGGATCGAATTCGTATTCGTGGCGGTCGCCCCCTGCAGGGCGAGATTAGAATCAGCGGCGCCAAGAACGCCAGCCTGCCGCTGATGGCCACCTGCCTGCTGACGGACGAGCCGGTGCGTCTGGATAATGTGCCGGATCTCGCCGACATCAACACCATGACGCATCTCCTGGTGCAGCATGGCGTCGAGGCGATGACGCGGCTTGCCGGCAAGGAGCGCTCGATCATCCTCAACGGCGCCAACATCACCGATACCACGGCACCCTATGATCTCGTGCGCAAGATGCGCGCCTCGGTCCTGGTATTGGGGCCGCTGGTGGCGCGCCATGGCGATGCCAAGGTCTCGCTGCCAGGCGGCTGTGCCATCGGCACGCGCCCTGTGGATCTCCATATCAAGGGCCTGCAGCAGCTGGGCGCCGAGATCGAGCTCGCCGAAGGCTACATCCGCGCCCGCGCCCCCCAGGGCCTGACCGGCGCCGAGATCAACTTCGCCAAGGTCTCGGTGGGTGCCACCGAGAACCTGCTGATGGCGGCGACGCTCGCCAAGGGCGAGACCCAGCTGATCAATGCGGCGCGCGAGCCGGAGATCACCGATCTCGCCAACTGCCTGGTCTCCATGGGCGCCAAGATCGAGGGCATCGGCACCAACCATCTGCGAATTCAGGGCGTCGAGAAGCTGCACGGTACCACCCACCGCGTGGTGGCCGACCGCATCGAGGCCGGCACCTATGCCATGGCCGCGGCGATCACCGGCGGCGATGTCGAATTGATTGGCATCAACCATGACCTGATCGGCTCGGCTTTGGCGAGCCTCGCTCAGGCCGGTGTCGTCTGCACCGAGACGGAGCGGGGGCTGCGCGTCAACCGCAGCAACGGCGCGCTGCACGGCGTCGATGTCATGACCGAACCCTATCCGGGTTTCCCGACCGATCTGCAGGCGCAGATGATGGCGCTGATGACGACGGCTGAAGGCGCCTCGATGATCACCGAGACGATCTTCGAGAACCGCTTCATGCATGTGCCGGAACTGACCCGCATGGGCGCCAATATCAACGTCCATGGTTCTTCTGCCATGGTGCGCGGGGTCAAGCGCCTGACCGGTGCGCCGGTGATGGCGACGGATCTGCGCGCCAGCGTGTCGCTGGTGCTGGCGGGGCTGGTGGCGGAAGGGGATACCGTCCTCAACCGCATCTACCACCTCGACCGTGGTTATGAGAAGTTGACGCAGAAGCTGTCGGCTTGCGGCGCCGAGATCGAGCGCCTGACCGAGGCGGCGGCGGAATAGGAACGAAGGCGGGGCGGTCGTCGGTATGGGATGCTGGCGGCCGCGGTAACAGGACGGGATGATGACGACCAAGACGGGCTTGAAGTTGA
>DATMUQ010000433.1:0-2345 GCA_035563795.1 Terriglobales bacterium
AAAATCCCAGCCAGCCGAAAAGCGCAGCGCCGCGACACCGGGCGAAGCCGTGCTATACTAACGGTTGTACGGAGCGGCACCGGATGGGGGCTGGGCGCCGTCCGGACAAGTGCCAAGGTGAACCACCAGCCAAGGGACAAATCGCCGAAGCACTATCGCCAGAGGACATATCGTCAGAAAACGAATCACTGAGGGGGAGCCTGACATGACTTTGCTTCGTACCTGCGCCGCGGGTTTAGTCGTTCTTTTCGTCGCCACGGGTTGCGCTTCGACAGAAGTGACGCAACGCCAGTACCACGAAGGCGAACAGCTGCCGCGGCCCGCCCATATCCTGGTCTATGACTTCACTGCCGATCCCGCCCTGGTGCCGGCGCAATCCGCTTTCGTCGCCGGCAGCGCGCTCTCCTATTCCAACGTGACCGAACAGGAGCTGGGGCTCACCCAGCAACTCGGCGCCGAGATCGCGCGCCAGGTGACGGAGCAACTCCAGCATGCTGGTCTGCCCGCCGTGCAGGTCAATTCTTATACCCCCGGCCAGCCGTCGATGCTGGTCAATGACGTGGCGATCCACGGCTATTTCATCTCGGTCGATGAGGGCAGCACGATGAAGCGCATGCTGATCGGCTTCGGCTCCGGCAATGCGGAAATGTCTGTCGCGGTCGAGGGCTTCCAGATGAACAAGTTCGGCCTGCGGCCGCTCGGCAACGGCGTGATCGATTCCGGCGGCAACAAGACCGGTGGCGTGCTCCTGCCGGCAGCGGTGATGGCCGCCACCGCCAGCCCGGTCGGCCTCGCCGTCAGCGGCACGATGAAGCTGGCCGGCGAAGCGACCGGCGATTCCACGATCGAGGGCAATGCCCGGCGCACCGCCGATCTGGTTTCCGAACAGCTGATCGAGGCCGCCAAGCGGCAAGGTTGGCTGTGAGCCTCTGACATTCCAACGTCCAAAAAGGTCCGGGCCTTCGCGGCAGACAGCCGCGAGGGCTCGGCCCGTCTCCGGCCCACCTCTTCTGCTGCAATGAGCACAGATTCGCTTATACGATGCCTTCGTATCGGCTGACGGCGCTCTCGTGCGAATTCCTGGCTGGACGCTGCCAGCTCGTCTCTACGCGAAGCCTTTCGGGATCATGTTGCTGTCACGGGCCTGGCGCAGCAGGTCTTCGCGGAAATCGGGATGCGCGATGGAAACGAGCGCCACCACCCGCTCGGCGACCGACTTGCCCTTGAGATTCACCAGGCCGTATTCCGTCACCACATACATGACGTCGGTGCGCGGCGTGGTGACGATATTGCCCAAAGTGAGATCGAGCACGATGCGGCTGCGGCGTTCGCCCTTCTTGTCATAGGTGGATGAGAGGCAGATGAAGGACTTGCCGCCCTTGGAGGCATAGGCGCCGCGGACGAATTGCAGCTGGCCGCCGGTGCCGCTGATCTGGCGATGACCATTGCATTCCGAGGCTGCCTGGCCCTGGAGGTCGATCTCGGTCGTGTTGTTGATCGAGACCACCCGGTCGTTCCGCATGATGTTCTGCGGCAGGTTGGTGTAATCGACGGCG
This sequence comes from Terriglobales bacterium, assembly GCA_035563795.1. GTDB lineage: Bacteria > Pseudomonadota > Alphaproteobacteria > Dongiales > Dongiaceae > Dongia_B. The sequence goes on from DATMUQ010000433.1 coordinate 1,557, forward strand.
CGGGCGACAATCTCCTCATTGCGCGTCATCGCCTGATACTGGCGCGCCGAACCGGCGGCGAAGGTGAAGACGCATTTGCCGCGATCGATGGCCTTTCTGGCACCCGTGACGATGCCTGACTCATAGAGATCGATGAGGCCGTCGGTCAGCATCTCGGTATGGATGCCGAGATCCTTGACGCCGGATTCCTTCAGCAGCGAGCAGACGGCATTGGGCATGCTGCCGATGCCGATCTGCAGACAGGCGCCGTCCTCGATCTCACCGGCGATCAGCCGGGCGATCTGCTTGTCAATGTCGCTCGCCGGCGGGTTCTTAATCTCCGGATTGGGCACACCGCCTTCATCGATGATGTAATCGACCTCGCTGACATGGACGGCATTCTCCGTGCCATAGACATAAGGCGCATGCTCGGTCACCTCGACGATGATGCATTTCGCCCGTTCGCAGACCGCCGCCGAATAGCAGGCGGCACCGCCGAAATTGAAATAGCCATCGGCGTCCATCGGCGCCGTCCGCAGGATGACGATGTCGACGGGATCGATGAAGCGCCGGTAGTAATCCGGTGTCTCGCCGAAATTCATCGGGATGTAATTGCAGCGGCCGAGATCGTGCTGCTTGCGGTCATAGCCGGAGAAATGCCAGCTGAACCACAGGAAGTGATCGCCCGCGGGATCGTTCTCGAGGACGGCACGTGGCCGCAGCGACAGGCAGGAGCGGAACTTGACGTCGCGCAATTCCGCGCGCCGCGCCGCCACGGCGGCATCGAACAGGTCCGGCTGCACCAGGCCC
>DATMUQ010000434.1:0-3068 GCA_035563795.1 Terriglobales bacterium
GAGGCATATCCTCGATTCCGTCGCGACCCGCCAATCCGTTCTGTACTGCCTGGCAAATCTCATGCCCCTGTTACGGGTACCGCCGCGGCCCGGATCAGGCGATGGTGCCCGGCCGGCATCTACCTGCTAGGACAATCTGCCGGATCGTGCCCGCGCCGTCCACCCGTGCCTTTTGCGAAAGGTCAGAGAACGGCGACCGCCGGCCGGCCCGCATATGGGCGACGAAGCGAAGATCGCCGCCATGGACGCGAAGCGGCAATTCCCGGTTGCGTCCCGCACTGTATCGCTGCGACCTGACATTGCCTGGTGCAGATCTGTTCCAGGCATTTGGCGCGCATGTCGTTCTGTGTGACAGCTTTGGCTTCGAGAAAAATTCGCAAACGACCGATTGCGGTATCTGCGACCTCTATCAGCGTCCTTTGGCACGCGGTCTGCCGATTTGCGGCCGGTATTCGTCGTCCAGGGGAAGCATTCCTTGCATGAACGCCTGTCGCAAATGGACAACCCGCGGCAAAACCAGTGCACTGTCAGCTTCCCTGCTGCATTGCGCGATAATTCCGATTGCAATTTCAGAAATGCCAATTAACCTGAGGGAAATAAAAAATCATTACATGAAATATCGGGAGGATTTATGCCGTTAAGTTGGCGCTTTTCCGTTCTGAACGACCGTCACCGGGCGCTCGGCTCCAAGCTTGAAGACTGGAGCGGTATGGGGACCGCGTGGACCTACGACTCGGACATCCTAGATCAGCATGTGGCGGTTCGCACCAAAGCCGGTCTGATGGATGTCTCGGGTCTCAAGAAGGTCCATCTGGTCGGACCGCATGCGATCCATATTCTCGACTACATCACCACCCGCGATGTCAGCAAACTCTATCCCGGCAAGGCCGTCTATGCCTGCATGCTGAACGAGCGCGGCCATTTCACCGATGACTGCATCGTCTATCGCACGGGCCCCAATTCCTGGATGCTGGTGCATGGTTCGGGTTCGGGTCATGAGGAAGTGGTGCGGCAGGCGGCCGGGCGTAATTGCGCCGTGCTGTTCGACGACGATCTCCACGATCTCTCGCTGCAGGGGCCGGCGGCAGTGGACTTCCTGGCGAAGCACATCCCCGGCATCCGCGACCTCAAGTATTTCCATCATATGCCGGCCAGCCTGTTCGGCGCACCGATCACCATCTCCCGCACCGGTTATACCGGCGAGCGCGGCTATGAGATCTTCGTGCGCGGCCAGGATGCCCATCTGGTGTGGGACAGCATCCTCGCCGAAGGCAAGAGCATGGGCATCATCCCGGTCTGCTTCAGCGTGCTCGATCTGCTGCGCGTTGAAAGCTACCTGTTGTTCTATCCCTACGACAATTCGCAGATGTATCCCTTCCCGGACCAGGCGCCAGGGGATTCGCTGTGGGAACTCGGCCTCGATTTCACGGTGAGCCCGGGCAAGACCGGCTTCCGCGGTGCCGAGGAACATGCCCGTCTCAAGGGCAAGGAGCGCTTCAAGATCTTCGGCATGCTGATCGACAGCGACAAGATGACCGATGCCGGCGACGAGGTTTGGGCCGACGGCAAGAGGGTCGGTGTCATCACCTGCCCGTCCTATTCCAAGCTCACCAAGAAATCGATGGCGATCGCGCGTCTCGACGTGCCTTACGCCAAGCAAGGTGCGAAGCTGGAAGTGCGCGGCAAGAATGTGAAGGCGAGTGCCATCGCCCATACGATTACTTTTGACGATCCGGAGAAAAAGAAGCGGACGGCGGTCGGCTGAGTCAGCCGGGCGTCAGATGCCGCCGTTCGAGGAGAATATATAAGCGCCCCTGGGGCCCGCCGTCGTCGGGCCTCAGGGCAGTCAGGGTCGAACATATGTTGGTGTCAGGTATTAAGAGCAGGCCGGTCTATCACGGCCTGGAAGTTGATCCATATGCGCGGCGGCACCTTTTCGCTTTGGGAGGGGAAGGTGCGCTGGCCTTGTTGGAAAAGCCGGAATTGAAGGACGCGGATTTCCGCGCCAGGACCGAGATCCTCTATACCGCCGATGGCAGTAGCCATGCTGCGGCGCTGCAGGCGGCGGGGGCAGCCAGCTACTGGCAAGCACCCACTATTCCCACCTTGCTCACGCGTTTGCAGGTCATGCTCTCGACAGCGCATATGGGGTTGCGGCTCTATACTGCGGGGACCGAGGGCTTCATCGGCCAAGTCATGAAGGTCGGCACCGATGCCGGCATGAACTTTCATTCCATCCGGACCGAACATCACGGCTCGCTGGCGCGGCGCATGTCCTGCGTTCATTGCAAGGGCATCACCGAGAACGTCACCACCAGTCCTTTCGTCTGCAGCCATTGCGGCTTGACCCTGCTGGTGCGTGACCACTATTCGCGTCGTCTCAGTGCGTTCCAGGGGGTCTGCATCAATGCCGAGGTGCCGGCCGAGGTTCCCCCGGTGGAGGAACTCTATAAATGACCAGGAATGTCGATCACGAAGTCGAAGTTGCGGCGATCACCCAGGTTGCCGATACCGTCAAGCGCTTCCGGCTGGTGCCGGTCGACGGCAAGAGCCTGCCGATCTTTTCCGGTGGCTCGCATGTCGTCGTCACCATGCGCGGGACCGATGCCAGCGGTGCGTCGGTCATCTATCGCAATCCATATTCGCTGATGTCCTCCCCGAATGACCCCCGTCATTACGAGGTCAGCGTCCTCAAGGTGCTGAATTCGCGGGGCGGCTCGCATTTCATGCACGACCGGGTCAAGGTCGGCGATCGCCTCAGCCTCAGCAATCCGGTCAATCTCTTCCCGGTCGAACATACCGGACGCAAGCATATCTTCATCGCCGGTGGCATCGGCATCACCCCTTTCATGGCAATGATGGACGGCCTCGCCGCTCAGGGCGGTCAGTTCGAGCTGCATTACGGGTTCCGCTCGCGTGGCCATGGTGCCTATTGGCAGGATCTGCAGGAACGCTATGGCGCCGGCCGGGTAAAGCTCTATTGCGAAGGTGAGGGGCAGATGATCGATGCCGATCGCCTGCTGGAGCACCAACCGCTCGGTACCAATCTCTATATCTGCGGTCCGGGG
>DATMUQ010000435.1:0-2956 GCA_035563795.1 Terriglobales bacterium
GGGGGCCGCGAAAACGATGCCCGCCAAAATGATGACGAGAATCGTGGTGATCTTCCATTTCGAAAACTGCAGCATCCCCGCTTAACCTATATCCCTGTCGCGGTGGTTTCGGACCGTTGCCCGGAAAGAGATGGCGGGGCCAGAGCGGCCCCGCGCGATTCCGGTGCGATAATCGGTCAGTTCTTGTTGGCCGGGGCCTTGTCGCCAGCCTTCTTGCCGGCATCAACCTTGTTGGTGACCACTTCGCTGATCGCATTGCGCAGGACGCGCACGCGCACACCGTCGGCGATCTCGACCTTCACCTCGTTGTCGTCCGTCACCTGGGTGACGGTACCGAGGAGGCCGCTGCTGAGGACGATCTTGTCGCCGGCCTTCACCTGCTGCACGAGAGCACGATGCTCCTTGGCGCGGCGCTGCTGCGGGCGGATCATCAGGAAATACATGATGCCGAAGATCAGGATGATCGGCGCGAACTGGACCAAACCGCCCAACGGATCAGCGGCTGGAGCGGCGCCCGCGGCCTGGGCCCATGCCTGAGAAATGAACATAACTCTCGTCCCCTTGGTTAAGTCGTTGAAATGGGGTTGCCATTCAGTCGGTCGTCTGCCGCATTTTGCGCCAAAGCCGGCCGGACTATAACGATCACCGCCTGAAAAGCAATGGCTGGCGCCCCTGACAGATAGGGACGCAAGTGGCCGGTGCCAAGCCCTTGATTCGCCTGCAAATGGCGATTCCAACGCGGATTTCGCGCGATTGGGGCCGCCTATTGGGCTGCCAGGTTACCCACAGCCCTGCTTGCCCGCCGCGCCGCAGCTAACCGGCACTGCTCACCTTGACGCCGCTGCGCTTGCGCAGCTCCGCCAGCAGGGCCTCGGTGACGAAGCCGTCCTGGGGCCAGCCGATCTCTTTCTGGAAGGCCCGCGCCGCCTTGCGGGTCTTGAAGCCGAGAATGCCGTCCGGTTCGCCGACATCGTAGCCGCGGCCCGCCAGCAGCTGCTGCACCTCGGTGCGCTCGGCGAGATTGAGCTGCGGCTCATTGACCGGCCAGGCCGCCTGGACACCCTTCCCGCCCAGGATCTGGTCGCCGAGATAGGCGACGCCGAGGGCATAGCTGGTGGAGTTGTTATAAGCGAGGATGGCGCGGAAATTCGGCGTGATCAGGAAGGCCGGCCCCTTATAGCCGGCGAGGAGCAGGATCGAGGTATCGCCGTCCAGGTTCGGCAAGGCTGTGCCGTCGATGCGCTTGACGCCCAGCGCCCGCCAATGGCTGATCGGCTGCTTGATATCGATCTCCGCCTCGCCATAGGGGAACTTCGCCGGCAGCTTCACCTCGAAGCCCCAGGGCAAACCGGGCTGCCAGCCTTCATGGCGCAGCAGATTGGCGGTCGAGGCGAAGACATCCGGCATCGAGGTCCAGAGATCCGGCGCCCCGCTGCCATCCCGGTCCACCGCCACATTCAGATAATTCGACGGCAGGAACTGGCTGTGGCCCATGGCCCCGGCCCAGGAGCCGATCATCTGCTGTGGCTTGATGCGGCCGGCATCGGCGATATCGAGGGCGGCCAGCAATTCCTTGCAGGCGAAGGGCGCGCGGTTGGCACGGTAGCCGAGATTGCTGAGCGCCTCGAAGACATTCACATCGCCGAAATTGCTGCCGAAATCGGTCTCCAGCCCCCAGATCCCCATCAGCACGCTGTTCGGCACGCCATAGTCCTTGGAGACACCGGTGAGGATGGTGGCGTTCTCGCTGTATTTCTGCTTGCCCTTGGCGATGCGGGTGGGCGATGCGGCACGGCTCAAATAGGTCCAGACCGGCGTCACGAATTCCGGCTGCTTGCCGGCGGCGGCGCTGATCGAGGGATTTTCGCGCACATCGGCGAAGGCGACCTGGATCATATCCGCGCGCTTGCCCTGGTGCAGGGCATAGGACTGGAATTGCGTCACCCAGTCACGATAGCTGGCGGCACCCGCTGGGCAGGTGGTCTGGTTGAGGTCACGGAAATCGGTGACGCCGACCGGCTGGCCGAGCTGGGACGTTGCCTGAGTCTGCGCCTGGCCCTGCTGCGCCTGGTTGCCGGCAGAGGTCGATGTGGCGGGCGCCGTCGGTTGCGCCGGCTCGGCACAGCCGGCCAGCAGAACGAGCCCCAAGGACAGCAGGCAGCAACGCCGAATCATCTGGTCGAATCCCCTCACGGAATGCAGTTGCCGGAGCATAAGGGCCGTATCCCGATTTGTCATGTCACTGCATCTTTACCATGCCCGCATATTAATCCGGGCCATGGCCCCTTCCCGTACCCCGTCCGCCCGTTCACAGCTGGCCCGGCTTGGCAAGCCCTGCCGCCATGCGATGGGAACAGGGGCGCGCATGCGTCCCCAGCGCTTGCAGCCGCACGCCATTAACGCGACAGTCATAGCCTGGAGAGGGAGGCTGCCCATCTGTCCGGGTCATACGGTGACCATGGCCATGAGGATCGCGCAGCCTGATACGGGGTGAGGATATGAGCCAGCCAGCCAATATGCAGACGCAACACGCGCAGACCCATCGGCGCGGCGTCCTGCTGGTCGCGGCCGCGGCCATCTGCTGGAGCACTGGCGGCCTGATCGCCCGCTACATCACCGCCGATCCCTGGACCCAGGTCTGCTGGCGCGGCTTCTTCTCCGCTGCCTGCCTGCTGGCCTTCCTGTTGTGGCGCGACGGCCGCCAGACCTGGTCGCTGTTCCGCCAGCAGGGGCTGCCGGGTCTCGTCGTGGCGCTTTGTTTCAGCGCCGCCTCGATCAGTTTCGTGATCGCGCTGCGCCATACTGCCGTGGCGACGATCCTGGTCATCCAGAGCACGGCGCCGCTGATTGCCGGCCTGATCGCCTTCCTGTGGATGAAGGAGCCGATCTCGCTGACCCGCGCCCTCGCCATGCTGCTGGCACTGGCCGGCGTCACCATCATGGTCTCCCAGCGCGA
>DATMUQ010000436.1:0-11120 GCA_035563795.1 Terriglobales bacterium
CTCGCCACATCGCTTTCGACGGTGCGCCGGATGCGGCCCCAGATATCGAGATCCCAGTCGAGCTGCGCCTGGGCGCTGTATTCGCCATGGGCGGAAGCGCTGGGGCCGCTGCCCTCGCTCTTCACCAGCTGCGCGCCCGGATTGAGGCTGATGGTCGGCAGATAGCCGGACTTGCCTTCGCGTACCACCGCGAGCGCCTGGCGATAGGCGGCCTCGGAAGCCTTCAGCGTCTGGTTGGAAATATCGATCTGTCGCTCCAGGCCATCCAGCACCGGGTCCTTGTAGATCGACCACCAGGCGCCGCGATCGATGCCGTCATTCGGCTGCGCCAGCTTCCAGCCATCGGCCTCCTTATAGGCGGCGGGGACGACCGCGCTCGGGCGCTTGTAATCCGGCCCGACGCTGCAGGCGGTGGGAATAACGGCCAGCAGCGTCAGCAGCATGAGGCGGAAGGACCGAGCCCTCATCGCCTGGGTCGTTACGGGCTGCGTGCTCATGACTTTGTCTCCCCGCCGGTCGCAATGCGGTCGCATGTTGTCGTCATCATCCATTCTCCGCCGCCCGCTGTCGCGGCCGGGCGTGATAATATTTTTGCCACAGCCGGTGGCTCCACAGGCGGAAGCGGTCGAGATAGAGATAGATGACCGGTGTTGTGTAGAGGGTCAGCGCCTGGCTGACGATGAGGCCGCCGATGATCGAGATGCCGAGCGGCCGGCGGATCTCCGCGCCATCGCCGAAGCCGAGCGCCAGCGGCAGAGCCCCCAGCAGTGCCACCAGGGTGGTCATCAGGATCGGCCGCAGGCGCAGCAGGCAGGCGCGGTAGATGGCCTCGCCCGGCTCCAGTCCCTGGCTGCGTTCGAGATCGAGGGCGACATCGATCATCATGATGGCATTCTTCTTGACGATGCCGATCAGCAGGATGATGCCGATCAAGGCGATGACGCTGAAATCGAGGCCGAACAGCATGAGGGCAAGCAGGGCGCCGATGCCGGCCGAGGGCAGGGTCGAGAGGATGGTGATCGGATGGACATAGCTCTCATAGAGAATGCCGAGCACCAGATAGACGGCGACCAAGGCGGCAACGATCAGCAATGGCTCATTGGCGAGAGACTGGCCGAAGGCGCTGGCGGTACCGGCGAAGCTGCCATGGATTGCCGGCGGTACATGCAATTGCGCCATCACCTCGTCGATCGCCTGGGTGGCATCGCCAAGAGACTTGCCGGCGGGCAGGCTGAAGGAGATCGTCGTCGCGACGAAATGGCCCTGGTGATTGACGGAAGTCGGCGTATGCCCCGGATCGAAACGCGCCACCGCCGAGAGCGGCACCATGGTGGCGGCGACGGTGCTGACCGCCGAGCCGGTCGAGGTGCCGCCATGGGTGGAATTGGCGATCTGGTTGGTGGCCTGGTTGCGCACCGCATCCTCGGTCAGTACGGCGCCGGTGGTCGCTGCCGTCTTCGCCACCACATTGCCGGTCAGGGCATTGGTCGCCTGGCTGCCGGCGATCGAACCGCCGGAGGTGCTGATATAGATATCTTTCAGCGACTCCGGGCTCTGCCAGTATTCCGGCGCTACTTCCATGATGACGTGATACTGGTTCAGCGGATTGTAGATGGTTGAGACCTGACGCTGGCCGAAAGCGTCATAGAGCGTGTTGTCGATCTGGTTCGCCTGCAAGCCGAGGCGGCGCGCAGTGTCGCGGTCGATGGTGAGGTCGATTTCCAGTCCGGCATCTTCCTGGTCGGAATTGACATCGACCAGTTCCGGCCGATGCTGCAGCGCCTCGGTGATCTTCGGTGCCCAGGCACGCAGCAAGGTGAGGTCATCGGCCTGCAAGGTGTATTGGTAATCGGCATTGCTCTGCCGCCCGCCGATATGGATGTCCTGGGGCGCCGTCAGGAAGAGATTGGCGCCGGGGATATGGGCGAGCTTCTGCCGCAGCCGGGCGATGATGTCGGTCACCGAGGCGCGACCGGATGACAGCGGCTTCAACTGCACGAAGACGAAGCCGGAATTGGTCTGCGAGCCGCCGGTGAAGCCCACCACCGTATCGACGGCGGGATCGGCCTGGATCACCGACATGAAGCCCGAGAGCTTGTCGCGCATCAGTTGGAAGGAGATACCCTGATCGGCGCGGATGCGGCCGACCATGCGGCCGGTATCCTCGTTTGGGAAGAAGCCCTTGGGGACGATCTCGAAGAGATAGATGTTGAGGCAGAGGGCTGCCGCCAGCACCAGCATCACGATCCGGCCATGGCGCAGCGCCCAGCCGAGGGTGGCGCCATAGGCGGCGAGGAGCAGGCGGAAGACCGGGCCGGCAGCGGGTTCGGCAAATTTAACGGGATCGGCTGCCGTGCCCGTGGGCGGCGTCACCGCTCCCTCTTGCGCGACCGCCATATTGCCCGCCGCCGCCTCCCGCTTCCTGCGGCGCTTCAGCAGGAAGGCGCTCATCATCGGCGTGGTGGTGAGCGAGATCGCCAGCGAGATGACGATGGCGATGGAGATGGTGACGGCGAATTCACGGAACAGTCGGCCGACAATACCACCCATCAGCAGGATCGGGATGAAGACGGCGATCAGCGACAGGCTCATCGAGAGGACGGTGAAGCCGACCTCGGCGGCACCTTTCTTGGCGGCCTCGAAGGGCGGCATGCCCGCTTCCACATGGCGCGAGATATTCTCGAGGACGACGATTGCGTCGTCGACGACGAAGCCGGTGGCGACGGTGAGGGCCATCAGCGAGAGATTGTCGAGGCTGAAGCCCAGCAGATACATGACGCCGAAGGTGCCGACCAGCGAGACCGGCACGACGATACCGGGAATGAAGGTGGCGCGCCAATCGCGCAGGAACAGATAGACCACCAGGATGACGAGGCCGATGGCGATGATCAGGCTGCGTTCCACATCGTCAAGTGAGGCGCGGATCGTGTTGGAACGGTCGGAGACGACGGTGATATCGACGCCGCTCGGCATCGAGGCCCGCAGGTCCGGCAGCAAGGCATTGATGCGGTCGACGGTATCGATGATATTCGCCGCCGGCTCGCGGTAGAGCAGCACCAGCACGGCGGGAGCGCCATTGGCGATGCCCTGGTTGCGGATATTCTCGACCGAATCCTCGACATCGGCGAGATCCTCAAGGCGGACTGCGGCGCCGTTGCGATAGGCGACGACCAGCGATTTATATTGCTTGGCCTTGCGCGCCTGGTCGTTGGTATAGATCTGGAAGCGCTGCTGGTTCTGCTCGATGACGCCCTTGGGGCTGTTGGCATTGGCGGCGGCGAGCGCGGCCCGGATATCCTCGAGGCCGATGCCGTATTTGAAGAGCGCGTTAGGCTGCAATTCGACCCGCACCGCCGGCAGCGAACTGCCGCCGAGATCGACTTCGCCGATCCCCGTCACCTGCGACAGCTTCTGCTGGAGAATGGTGGCGGCCGAATCATAAAGCTCGCCGGGGCTCAGTGTATGCGAGGTCAGCGCCAGGATCATGATCGGCGCATCGGCCGGGTTGACCTTGCGATAGGTTGGGTTGCTGCGCAGGCTGGTCGGCAGATCGACCCGCGCCGCATTGATGGCGGCCTGCACGTCGCGGGCGGCACCGTCGATATCGCGGTCGAGGCCGAATTGCAGGGTGATACGGGTCGAGCCCAGTGAGCTGTTGGAGGTCATTTCCGTCACATCGGAAATGGCGCCGAGATGCCGCTCCAACGGCGTCGCGACGCTGGTCGCCATGGTCTCCGGGCTGGCGCCGGGCTGCGAGGCGGTAACGGAGATGGTGGGGTAATCGACCTGCGGCAGCGGCGAGACCGGCAGCTTTGCATAACCCATCGCGCCGGCAAGGGCGATCCCGGCGGTGAGCAAGGTGGTGGCGACCGGGCGCCGGATGAAATGGCTGAGCAGGTTCAAGGCCGGCTCTCCGCGGGCGTGGCGTCATCGCCACCCGTTTGGTCGGGCCGGTCAGGGTGCCGCCAGCCGATCCAGCGCCCCAGCCGGTCGAAGGCGAGATAGATGACCGGCGTGGTGAAAAGCGTCAGCAGCTGGCTGACGATCAACCCGCCGACGATGGTGATGCCGAGCGGATAACGCAGCTCCGCGCCCGTCCCGCCGCCCAGCATCAGTGGCAAGGCGCCGAGCAGGGCCGCCATGGTGGTCATCAGGATCGGCCGGAAGCGTAAGAGGCAGGCCTGATAGATTGCCTCTTCCGGCGACTTTCCCTGGATGCGTTCGGCATCGAGGGCAAAGTCGATCATCATGATGGCGTTCTTTTTGACGATGCCGATCAAGAGGATGATGCCGATGATGGCAATGATGTCGAGATCCTGGCGGGCGACGATCAAGGCGAGCAGGGCGCCGATCCCGGCCGAGGGCAGGGTCGAGAGGATAGTGATCGGGTGGATGAAGCTCTCATAGAGCACGCCGAGCACGATATAGACGGTGACGATGGCGGCGGTGATCAGCAGCAGTTCGTTCGACAGCGAGTTCTGGAAGGCCATGGCCGAGCCCTGGAAATCCGACAGCATGTCGGTCGGCAGGCCGATCTCTTTTTCCGCCTGGTTGATCGCCTCGACCGCCTCGCCCAGTGCCACGCCGGAAGCGAGGTTGAAGGAGATGGTGACCGAGGGGAACTGGCCGAGATGGTTGATCTGCAGCGGCGTCGTCTGTTGTTTCAGCTGGGCGATCGCGTTCAACGGCACCTGGCCGCTACTGGCGGCCGATGATGGCAGATAGATCGAGGCGAGCGAATCCAGGCCCTGTTGCATGTCCGAGGTCGCTTCCAGGATCACGCGATACTGGTTCGACTGGGTGAAGACGGTGGAGACGATGCGCTGGCCGAAAGCGTCATAGAGCGCGTTGTCGATGGTGGCCGGGGTGATGCCGAAACGGGCGGCGGTGGCGCGGTCGATCTCGATATAGGCGGCGAGGCCGTTATCGAGGAAATCGCTGGCAACATCGGTGACCTGCGGCACCTGGCGCAAGCGATCGAGCAGCTTCGGTACCCATTCAGTGAACTCGGCTGAATTGGCATCGCGCAACACAAACTGGTATTGCGTCCGGCTAACCGTGGTATCGATGGTCAAGTCCTGCACCGGCTGCATGTAAAGCCGGATGCCCTCGACCCCCGCCGCCTCCTCGCCGAGCCGCTGGACAATCTCTTCCGCCGTCGCCGTGCGGTCGCTGCGCGGCTTCAGGTTGATCAGGAAGCGCCCGCTGTTGAGCGTCATGTTGCTACCATCGGCGCCGATGAAGGAAGAGAGGCTGACGACATCTGAGTCCTTGAGGATGGCGGCGGCGAGACGCTGCTGCCGTTCCGCCATGGCGGCATAAGAGACCGATTGCGGCGCCTCTGAGACACCCTGGATGAGGCCGGTATCCTGAATCGGAAAGAAGCCCTTCGGTACGATGACATAGAGATAGGCGGTCAAGGCGAGGGTACCGACAGCGACCAGCAGGGTGATGGCCTGGTAGTCGAATACCCAGCGCAGGCTGCTGGCATAAAGCCGCAGCAAAGCCCCGAACCAGCCGCGCTCATGCACTTCGGCTGGCGTGCCGTCCGCCGCACCGCCCTCGGTCGCGTGTTCCTCTGGATGCCGCTTGAGCAGCTTGGCGCAGAGCATCGGCACCAGGGTCAGGGAAACGACGGCGGAGATGACGATGGTGACGGCAAGCGTGATGGCGAATTCGTGGAACAGCCTTCCCACCACATCGCCCATGAAAAGCAGAGGAATGAGGACGGCGATCAGCGAGATCGTGAGCGATATGATGGTGAAGCCGATCTGCCGCGCGCCCTTGAGGGCTGCCTCTTTCGGGCTGTCGCCGGCCTCGATATAGCGGACGATGTTCTCGATCATGACGATGGCGTCATCGACCACGAAGCCGGTGGCGATGGTGAGGGCCATCAATGAGAGGTTGTTGAGGCTGAAGCCGGTCAGATACATCACGCCGAAGGTGCCGACCAGCGAGAGCGGCATGGCGAGGCTGGGAATGATGGTAGCGGGGATGTTGCGCAGGAAGAGGAAGATTACCAGAACAACCAGGCCGACCGAGAGACTGAGCTCGAATTCGACATCGCGCACCGAAGCGCGGATCGTGGTGGTACGATCGGTCAGCGGCGTCACCGTGATATCGGCCGGCAGGCTCGCCGTCAGTTGCGGCAGCAGCTTCTTGATATTGTCGACGACGGCGATGGTATTGGCATTCGGCTGGCGCTGGATATTGAGGATGAGGGCCTGCGTGGTGTCTTTCCAGGCGGCCAGCTGCTTGTTCTCCGGCCCCTCGACGATCTTGGCGACATCGGAGAGGCGCACCGGCGCGCCGTTCTTATAGGCGACGATGATGTCGCCATAGGCGGCGGCATCCTTCAACTGATCGTTGGCGTTGATCGTATAGGACCGCAAAGGCCCGTCGAAATTACCTTTCGGCGTGTTGACATTGGCGTTGCTGACGGTGGTCCTGAGATCGTCGATATTGAGCCCATAGGCGGAGAGGGCGCGCATATCGGCCTGGATGCGGATGGCAGGACGCTGGCCACCGTTGACATTGACGACGCCGACCCCGGGAAGCTGCGAGATCTTTTGCGCCAGCTGCGTATCGGCGATCTCCTGCACATCGGTCAGGGGTCGTGTCTGCGATGTCACGGCCAGGGTCAAGACCGGTGCATCCGCGGGATTGATCTTGAGATAAATCGGCGGCGCCGGCAGGTCGGAGGGCAGCAGGTTGCCGGTGGCATTGATTGCCGCCTGCACTTCCTGCTCGGCAATATCGAGGCTGAGATCGAGGTTGAATTGCAGGTTGAGGACCGAGGTGCCGGCGGCGCTGACCGAGGACATCTGCTTCAAGCCCGGCATCTGCCCGAACTCGCGTTCGAGCGGCGCCGTCACCGAGGTCGTCATCACATCGGGGCTGGCGCCGGGATAGAAGGTCTGCACCTGGATGGTAGGATAATCCACCTCGGGCAAGGCGGAGAGCGGCAGGAAGCCGTAGGCGGCGAGGCCGGCCATCAGGATCGCCAGCATCAGCAAAGATGTCGCGACCGGGCGCTCGATGAAAATGCGGGACGGATTCATGCCGCCATCCTGAAGATATTCTGACTGCTTCTGCTCATGTCCAGATCCGGGTGCTTCAGGCGCCGGCTAATTCGCGGGCACGTCGACGGGCTTGGATGGCTTCACGCTGTCCGCCGTATCGGTCTTCTTGGCGGCATCGCTGACGATCACCTTGCTGCCCTCGCGCAACTGGTCGACACCGTCGACCACCACCTTGTCGCCGGCGGCGAGGCCGGACAGCACCTCGACATTGTCGCCATTGGTGATGCCGATATTGACCGCCTGCATGGTGACGGTGTTGTCCTGCTTGACGTGGTAGACGAAGGCACCATTGGGGCCGTGCTGGATCGCCGCCATGGGCACGATCGCCTGGGCCTGCTCGGTCTTCACCAGCAGGACGACATTGACGAACTGGTTGGGAAACAACTCGTCATGGCCGTTGTCGAACTGCGCCCGCAATTTCACCGTGCCGGTGGTGGTGTCGATCTGGTTGTCGAGCGTCGACAGCGTGCCGGTTGCCAGCTTGTTGGTATTGCTGCGGTCATAGACCGTTGCCACCAGGCTGTGCCCGGCCGCCACTTCCTGCTGCACCAGGGGGATGTTGTCCTCGGGGATGGTGAAGATGACGCTGATCGGCTGCAATTGCGTGACGACGACGAGGCCATTGGTGTCGCTGGTCTGTACGTAATTGCCCTGATCGACCTGGCGCAAGCCGATGCGGCCGGTGACCGGCGAGGTGATGTGGCAGTAATCGAGATCGAGCTTGGCGGTATCGACCTGCGCTTGGTCGGACAGGATCGTGCCCTGATATTGCAGCACCAGCGATTGCTGGGTGTCGAGCTGCTGGCGGGCGATCGAATCCTGGGCGTTCAGTTTCTGGTAGCGGGCGAGATCGATATAGGCATTCTTCAGCAGCGCCTGGTCGCGCGCCAGCTGGCCCTGGGCCTGTTCCAGCGCGATCTGATAAGGGCGGGGGTCAATCTGTGCCAGGAAGTCGCCCTTCTTGACCAGCTGCCCCTCCGTGAAGGCGACCTGGGTCAGATAGCCGCTGAGCTGCGGCCGCACCGTCACCGTCGCCAGTGGCGTCACCGTGCCGAGTGCATTGAGGCTGACCGAGATCTCACCGGATTTCGCGGCGACGGCCATCACCGGGATGACGTCTCCGGCAAGCTGCCGGTTGCGACGCCGGCCGGATGCGCCGGATTGGCCCTGGGCATTGGTTTGCGTTTGCGCACTCGCAGCAGGGGCGCTACCTTGCTGCCCCGGATCCTGGTGTGTCCGGTGGTAATAGGACCATGCATACCAGAGACCGAGCGCGCCAAGCGCGCAGAACACGAGCCAGAGAATCGTTCGAACAGAGCTTCTTTTCGCCACGCTTACTTGCCTTCTTCCCACACTCCCAGAGAGCGCGTGAATTCTTAAATTATGTCAATGGATCAATATCGATTGTCAGGTGCGGCTCAGGAAAAGCCATCGGCGATAATACGCTAGAAGCGGGAAAATCCTGCTGCGCTTGCGATAAACATCTGTGCGATGACGTATATTTGCTGCAAGCCACGCAGAATATAACTGGGACCTTACGGCGTTTTCCGGAATCGGCGCTTTGTATGCGGCTTTTCACGCACCATAAGAGATATGGCGACCAGAACCTCGTCAGTGCGGGAATTTTCACGCGATCTGTGCCAGTTCGAGGGTGCGCTGACATGTCTCTACAGCGAGACAAATAAAAATCATGACGATCAACGATTTGCCGGTGGCAGCGAGGTGGTTGCCGCTTTGATCCCACCCGTTGGTTCCGCTTAGCCTGCCCCAGTCATCCTCTGCGGCACGGCAAAAGAACGCTAGATGGCCGAGCGGCCCGCATCGTCTGGAGGCCCATGATTTATCGGAACTCAGATGCCCGCTACTGCTTCAGCAGCCAGGCATGTTCCGGCGCGTTATAGAAACGCCAGGTCCGTGTCGGACCGGCCATGACATTGAGATAATAGAGGTCATAGCCGTGCAAGGTGGCGCAAGGGTGATAGCCGCGCGGCACCATGATGACACAACCGTCTTCGATGGTGATTGCCTCATCGATCGAGCGGTCATCGGTATAGACCCGCTGAAAGGCAAAACCCTGGGGCGGATTGACGCGATGATAATAGGTCTCTTCGAGAAATGATTCGTCGGGGATCTGGTCGCGGTCATGCTTGTGCGGCGGATAACTGGAGGAATGGCCGCCGGGTGTGATGACCTCGACCACCAGCAGTGAATCCGCCGGTTCGGTTTCCGGCAGGATATTGGTGACATAGCGCGTATTGGACCCGCGGCCGCGGGTTTCCTGGCTGACCTCATCGGGACCGATCAGGCGGGCAGGCCGAGCTTTCCCTTTGCCAGGTGCCGTACAGACGGCGAGGTCCACCGGCGTTTCCGCGACCACCTTCCAGGAAGCGCCGGCCGGCGCGTAGACCGAATGCGGCTTGCCCGCGAAAGGCGACATCCGTTCGCCGATCACACCGAAATCGACACCATCCGCCTCGATCCGCGCCTTGCCGCTGACCAGAACGAGACAGACCTCGCGTGTGGCGTCGCCGCCGGTGATCGCCTGTCCCGGCATCAGCTTATACAGATCAAAACCGACATAGCGCCAGCCCGCCGATTCCGGCGTGACATGCAGGACCCGGCCCTGGCTTCCTTGCTGTTTCATCAGCAGCTTCGACATTTCCAACTCCCTCGGTCACATCGCATCGGCGCGATGGCTGACGTCGCGTCTCTTCGAAATACCTTATCCAGTCTGGTCGACCGCCTTCAATCGACGAGACGCTGTGTCGTCATTGCTGCATCGTATTTCATGCGCGCCTTGTTCACCTCTGGACGCGGGCTGACCTCAGGCACCGCCACATCCCACCAATGGCCACCGGCTTCGGTGCTGACCAGCGGGTCGGTATCGATGACGACAACGCTGGTCCGTTGATGGCTCCGGGCGCGTTTGAGGGCGCTTTCCAGATCGGCGATCGAAGCGACCTTCTCGGCGATGGCGCCGAGGCTGCGCGCATTGGCAGCGAAATCGATCTCTGGCAGGGTCTCGTGCCGGGCATGTTCGAGCAGATTGTTGAAGTTGGCACCGCCGGTTGCCATCTGCAGGCGATTGATGCAGCCATAGCCGCGATTGTCGAGCACGACGATAGTGAGCTTCAGGCCCAACATGACGGAAGTGGCGATCTCGGCACTCAGCATCAGATAGGAGCCGTCGCCCACCATCACCACGACGTCGTCCTCAGGTCGCGCCATTTTCACGCCAAGCCCGCCGGCGATTTCATAGCCCATGCAGGAAAAGCCGTATTCCAGGTGATAGCTGCCGGGCGCGCCGGCGCGCCAGAGCTTGTGCAACTCGCCCGGCAGGCCGCCAGCAGCGCAAACCAGGATCGCCTTGTCACTGACCGCACGCTGCGCCGCGCCGATCACCTGGGCATCCGAGGGGCGCTCGACATTGGCGGCGGCCGTCACTTGGTCCGCAGCCTTGATCCAGTCCGTCTTGCCGGCTTGGGCGGTGGCCTTCCAGCTTGCGGGCGCTTTGTAGTTGCCGAGCCCCGCCCACAACTCCTCCAGCCCGACCTTGGCATCGGCGATGAGCGGCAAGGCGCGATGCTTCAGGGCATCGAAAGGCTGGGTGTTGAGGCCGATGAGTCTGCTCTGCGCATTCTTGAACAGCGCCCAAGAGCCGGTGGTGAAATCCTGCAGCCGCGTGCCGACGGCCAGAATGACATCGGCTTCTTCCGCCAGGCGGTTGGCCGCCGAGGTGCCGGTGACGCCGATCGAGCCCATGTTCAGCGGATGATCATGCGGTAACGAGGACTTGCCGGCCTGGGTCTCGGCCACGGCAATATCGTGCCGTTCGGCGAAGTTTTTCAGCGTCTCTGTCGCGCCGGCATAAAGCACGCCGCCGCCGGCGATGATCAGCGGCTTGGTTGCGTGGCGCAGCGCCGTGACGGCCTCGGCCAATTCATCTGCGTCGGGGCGTGGGCGACGCTGTCGCCATAGATGCCGCCGGAAGAAGGCTTCCGGATAGTCATAGGCTTCGGCCTGCACATCCTGGCAGAG
>DATMUQ010000437.1:0-4068 GCA_035563795.1 Terriglobales bacterium
ATGGGCCTGGATGCGGATGGCCTCCGACGCATCAATCCGCAAGCCATCTTCTGCCAGCTCGATTGTTTCGGTGGCGTGCGGCGCGGCCCACGAACCGATTATCTCGGCTACGATGATCTCGTCCAGGCAGCGACCGGGATCATGCTGCGCTTCGGCGGCTCGATGAAGACGCCGGAGGAGCATGCCCATGTCGGCACCATCGATGTCATGTGCGGCTTTGGTGCGGCGCTGGGTGTCGCCGCGGCCCTCTATCAGAAGACGAAGACGGGCAAGGCCGGACGCGCCAGGACCTCGCTCTCGGCGCTCAGCGGCCTCGCACAGATTCCGTTCTGTTACGACTATCAGGGCAGGCCGCCCTTCGATGAGCCCTCTGGGCCCGAGGCGCGCGGCTACGAGGCGCTGCACCGCCTCTATCAGGCAAAGGATGGCTGGATCGTTCTCGCGGCCTCAGAGCGGGATCTGCCCCGCTTCCGGTCCGTTGCCGGATTGGAACAGCTCTCGACTGCCGGTCCGGATCAGCGTGCGGAAATGATCGAAAGCGTCCTTCGAACGATGCCGGCGGCCACCTGGGTGGAGCGCTTCGCCGCTGCCGATATCGGCGCGGCGATCTGTGACAATATCGACATGATCCGCGCCAGGTCGTCGAACGCCTTCGACGGCACCCCAGGGACCGATCGCGGCAGCTATTCCTTCTCCACCTATGCCGACCATCCAAGCGGCCACCGCGTGACCCAGCTGGACCCCTATGGGGTGCGGATCACGGACGCCAAAATCTACGCCCCAAAGCCAGCCGAGAAGTACGGAACCTCGACCCGACGGGTGCTGTCATCGCTGGGATATCGTGAAGACCAGCTCGACGAGCTACGAGAGCGGAAGATCATCAGCGAAAGCTGGAGCCGGGAATATCTGCCGAGCTAATTGCTACGACTTCCGACGTTATGGCTCACAGCCCTTTCGGCCGGAATCCCGTCAGCCGCGATCCAGGCGCGCCCAATCGGCCCGCAGGAACCGGTCGGCGGGCTCGATCCGCCCTTCTTCCAGCAGGCGGATAGGGCCATAATCCTCGATCGAGACGCATTTCTCGATCACCCCTTTGACGCTCAGGGGAAAGATCCCGACCCAGATCACCTTTCCGGACGGATTGTCGCCGGCCCAGGGATAGGTCCAGATACGCGGCCGGCCGGTGCGGCTGGCTTCCTCGTAATAGTCATGCATCTCGCGGACGGTCTGGGCGTAGTCGCCGTCGAGGAATTCATCGAGATAATGGCCGGTCAGATTCATGCCGGTCACTTCGTCGACCCGGGTGCCGCTCAGCCGGTAGCGGACCCGAAACGGATCGAACTCGAAGTCACAGATCAGCAGATAGGGCAGTAACTGGGCGACATCCTCAATCTGGAATTGATCGCGTTCCGGCGGCTCGCCACCGGCCAGGCTATGCCAATAGTCGGATAGCCGGACAATATTCTTCGGAACCTGCTGCATATACCACTTCCAGTGATCGGCCGGCCGCCGCCAATGACGGTCACCGATTTAAACCTGTATTAAGATAGCATGTTTGCCGGCGAAAGGCGCGGCGCTCTTGCGCATGGCCCGGTGCCGCTATTTGCAGCGCAACATGCCGGCATGAGGCTGATGCCGGGGAAAAGCCGAGAAAAACAGCCTCAGGGGAAGCCGGGCCGCCCGGCGCGGATCAGGGCGGAAAAGTCCGGCGACTGGTCCGCCACCCGTGCCTCATAGTTGATATGGGCCCGACGCTTCAGCTCGTCGAAAGGCAGATTGCCGGCAAGGCGGCCCTGCTGATAGACATATTCATCGACCTTCCCGCTCAGCAAGAGGCGCCAGTTCCAACGCGGATGCTGGCCGGTCGCGGCGGCGGTATGGATGCGGATATTGGTCGTGCAGTTGCTGGTCAGGGCATTATAGAAGGCCGGCTGCTGATGCAGCGCGTTGACGGCGCGGAGATAGTCCGACAGGACAGCGCGCGCCGTCTCCGGCGTCACCGTGGTGTGATAGAGATAGACCTCCTCGCCTTTCCGGTAATTGGTCCGCAGCCGGATGACGTCGCGTTCATCGGCGAGGATATAGATCAGCTCATACTGCCGGAAGAAACCGCGAATGGCGGAATAGCTCTCCCCCAGTTCCTTGCGCGTCTCGACGGAAATCGCCAAAGGCGGTGCATCGGCGAATTGGAAGCTGAGGATCGGATGGGCGATCCAGGGCGATCCCCAATAAGTGAGGAAGAGATCGATCCCCTGCAGCTTGCTGAGATCGTATTGCCGGGTCTCCCAATGCGGCGTGTAATCCGTCTCGCTGCGATAGTCGAAATTGCGGACATTGTGGATGGTGACGATATTGCCGATATCGCCACTGCCAGCATTGCTGCTGCCGCCACTGCTACTGCCTGTCTCGGCCCAGGCGGTGCGATCGACATCCGTTTGCCATTGTCGCACATCGGAGGGCATCAGGGTCAGCCACCAGGCCAGCACGACGACGAAACCGACGGTCCCCGCCATCGCACCGGGACGCAGACCCGGTGTAAGGAAGAAGGCGGTGAGGACGATCGCTACATAAAGCCCGGCGCCGACCAGATTCCATCCCGGCAGGTCGATATACAGCGCCGCCACCGCCCACAGATTGGCCATCGCCAGGATCAGCCAGAACAGCGCCTCGGCCAGGCCGAAGACGGCACGGACCAGGCCCGGCATCAGCCGCCCCTGGCGCCCCGAAGACGTGGCACGTCTGCGTCCGGGCAGCTTCATTTCGGGCTGTATCCCGGCGGCAGATGGCGCCAGACGATACCCTTCGAAGCCGTCTGCTCACCGTAATTGAAGACCTGGTTCATCTCCGCCTTATCGAATTGCTCCTTGGTCAGCGGCTCGTATTCAGCCGGGATGGAGACATAGTTGAATTCAACATTGTCATGGACGCAGGAAAGATAGAGCCGGTAGAGATCGTTGATGCCGGAAACCTTCAGCATGGTGCCGATGGTACGCAAGGTGATCGCCGTCAAGGAGCGCTTGACCTGGTCGGGATCCGGCGACACCGAGCCATTGCGGATGACATAGAGACGCTGCACCACCTTGCCGGCGAAATCGGGATGCGCCGCGGCGATCGCTCCAGGCAAGTCAGTGATAGCGCCAACCGAGAAGGACTGGAAGAAGACGCCGCCATCGACATGCATCTCGTCGTATTTTTTCCCGTCGATGGTGACTTGGAGCAAGACCGGCGGGAACACTGCCGGGATCGAGGCGGAAGCCACCAGGATCTGCCGGAACAATTTCAGGCGCTCGGGATTCTTGCTGCTGGCGATCGCGCCCATATCCCAGATCACCGGCTGCTCGGCATCGAGATTGGTGGTCGCGACATAAATGCGGCGCCCCTTGGCATGCTCGGCGGCGATGGCATCGAGCAGCTTGTCGTCGACATAGCGGCTCACCAGTTCCAGCAACGGCGCCGAATCCGTCGCCGATTCCGACCAGATCAGCGACAGCAGCGAGCGGCGCAGGAAGACATGGTTGGCATCGATGGTGGTGTAGGATTCTTTCAGCTTCTCGTCATAGGCGGGACCGAGAAAGGCGAAAGGTGCGATCAATGCGCCGGTGCTGACACCGGTGACGATCTTGAAGCTCGGCCGTCCGCCGGCCTCGCTCCAGCCATTCAGCAGGCCGGCACCATAGGCCCCGTCGGAGCCGCCGCCGGAAACCGACAGATAGGAATAGACCCGTGAGCCGTCGGGCATCGTCTCGTAATTCTCCGACGTCTCGTTATGGAACGCGGCGATCAGGACAGCACGGAAAGGCGCCGGATCGGTCAAAGGCAGGTAACGGATGCCGGTGAAACCCGGTATCACCGCTTGTTGCGCGACATCGGTCGGTGCGGGATGGCGCAGCAGGTCGGCGCAACCGCCTGTCGCCAGCGTAAGTGTAGCAACCAAGGCTAGCGCCAACAGCCGGCGAGCACGGCATTGATCGCCGAAGCCTGTCCCAACGCGGAGATTCATCGCCCCCTCTCCCGTGCCGACATAGCTGCCAGCCTTATGCCGGCTGGTCCATTACGTTGCATCCCAGG
>DATMUQ010000438.1:0-7568 GCA_035563795.1 Terriglobales bacterium
AAGGGCCTCACGCTGGGCGGCCTCGTGCAGTCCTTCCCGTCGATCAAGCCGATCCTGGACGTCAAGATCCGCTGTGTCGAGAGCGCCTCAACCTATGCCTGCGACGCTGCCATGTTCACGCATTTCGGCACCAAGAAACAGGTTTACTGCATCGCCATGCCGTTATCCGATGACGGCAGCAAGGTAACCCAGATCTTTTCCATCGGCATCCTGGAGCGGATCACCGAACCGGCCGGCTTCGTACGCTAGCTTTCCGACAATCATTCCTTTCATCGGGGGCAGCGACGCCCTACACAAGACAAGACCGGCGGGGGCCGGCTGCGGGGGAGATCAGATCAATGAAAGTCTATATCAGCGTCGATATCGAAGGTGTCGCCGGCATCAACCATTGGGACGAAGCGACCAAGACGCATGCGACCTATCCGGAATTCCGCGCCTTGATGACGGCGGAGGCATTGGCCGCCTGCCGCGGTGCCATCGCCGGCGGCGCCACGGAAATCCTGCTGAAGGACGCCCATGACAGTGGTCGCAATATCCTCACCGAAGATCTGCCCGATTGCGTGCAGATCATCCGCGGCTGGAGCGGCTACCCCGCCAGCATGATCCAGGAGCTGGATGAGAGTTTTGCCGCGGCGATGTTCATCGGCTACCACTCGCGCGCTGGAGCAGAGGGCAATCCGCTCGCCCATACGATGAACCTGACCGTCGAGCGCATGCTGCTCAATGGCACGCCGGTTTCCGAATTCGCGCTGCATGCCTATGCCGCCGCGCTCCACCGCGTGCCGGTGGTGCTGGTGAGCGGTGATGAAGGCATCTGCAAGGAAGTGAAAGAGGTCAACCGCCATATCGGCACAGTCGCCGTCAGCCATGGCATCGGCCGCTCCACCATCAGCCTGGCACCGCAGAAGTCACGCCGCCTGATCGAAGCCGCTGCCGCCTCGGCCCTGCGCGGCGACCGCCAGGCCTGCCAACTGACCCTGCCCGATCATTTCACCCTGGATATCGTCTTCAACAATCCGACCAATGCCTATGCCGCCTCCTGGTATCCGGGCGCCAGCCACATCGGCAACCGGACCGCGCGCTTCGAGACCAAAGACTATTTCGAGGTGATGCGGGCGGTGAAATTCATGCTGCGGGCGTGATCCTCCTCGCTCCTAAGGTGTTCGTCATTCGCGACAGATGCGTGGCAGCTAACTACTGGAGAGGACTTGTCTCCATATGGTCCCTACTGCAACCCCTCGTCATTCAAGAACTCTATCCTCAGGGTAAATGGAGGAGCAGGTAGTGGGCATCTTGGAGGGGCTAGCGGGCAAGTTTAAGTGGAGTCCCCGGCTGTACTTGAGAAAGCGGGGTAAGATCTTTGCTGCACTGATAGCAACAAACCTTATTAGCAGCTGCTATATCGGAGATAGGGTTTTAGAGCGAGGATCTGTGGGGAATTTTCAGGTTCAAGAAGTGTCTAAGAACCCGCCAACGCTGAGACTGAGCGGATATATCCCCGATAGCGGAGTGGGCATCAGGACGATCGCCACTTCGAAAAGTGGCCGCCTCTGCCAAGTGCTTGTTCACGTGGCATTAGCTACCAAGGAAAGACCGGGGAATCTTGACTACAAGCTGGTTATTCCTGACGATATTGATGCGGTTAGTTTCGGCGAGGAAAATGCTGTGATTTGGCTCCGCAGTCTCGGGCCAGTACCTCAATAGTGACCCGCCATCGGCTTCGCCAAAGAGAAGCGCTTGGCCGAAATGGCTACCCGGTCTTAGCCCGACCTTGGCTGGGACCGGATGCTAACTTCCTAAATGCCGCCGTTCCTAGTGAGACATGGTATTGAAAAAGATGATGGTATATAATCTATACTATAGTCTTTTTGCGAACCTGGAACAGCCATGACCAACCGCGATCTCACCACTGACGAACCCTGCCCGATCCGCGACGTGCTCGATCGGATCGGCGATCGCTGGACGCTCCTGGTGCTGCAAAGCCTGGCGCCGGGAACGCAGCGCTTTACCGCGCTCAAGCGCGCGATCGGCGATATCTCCCAGCGCATGCTGGCCCAGACCCTGCGCCGGCTGGAGCAAGACGGGCTGATCTCTCGCACCGTCCATCCGACCACCCCGCCGCGGGTGGATTACGCGCTCACCGAGCTTGGCCGCTCGCTGCTGCAGCCGCTCGACGCCCTGGTCGATTGGGCAGACGCGCATCACGACGCGATCCGCGCCGCCCGCCGGGCCTATGTGCCGGTGCAGCCCGCCGCCTCGCTCTAGAAGTCGTCGTTCTAGAAGGCCCGTTATTGCCTGGTTATCGCACCGGGGCGATTCCGGGGATGCTGGCGCTCGCCGCCGCGAGATAGTCGACCAGCAGCCGGACCCGGGCAATGCCGGCACGTTCCGGCACGATCAGCATGTTGAAGGGCATGGGTGATGGCGTGTAGTCGGGCAGGATCGTCACGACCCGGCCATCCGCCAGCAGATCATCAACCAGCCAGTGATGCGCCGGGCCGATGCCGCGCCCTGCGATCAGCGCCGCACGGGCAGCGAGGCCATGATCGACCTTGAGGCGCCCGCCGAACGGCAGCTCATGACGCGAGCCGCCGGGGCCATTCAAGATCAGCGTCTCGCTGCCGGCGATATTCGACATGCGGATGCCTTCATGGCCAATGAGATCCTCAGGAACGACCGGGCGGCCCCGCGCCGCGAGATAGGACGGTGCCGCCACCAGCAGGCGACGGCTGGCGCCAAGGGGCCTCAGCTTCATCGAGCTGTCGGTCAATGGCCCGAGGCGCAAGGCAATGTCGACGCCCTCGCGCACCAGATTGATCCGTTCATCAGCGAGGCTGAGATCGATGCCGATATCGGGATAGCGATCCTGGAACGCAAAGATCAACCGGCTGACATGGCGCACACCCAAAGCCGCGGTGCAGGAGAGCCGGATCGAACCAGCCGCAGTACCGCGTGTCCCGCGCGCCTCATCGCCCGCCTGGTCGACGAGGCGGAGGATCTGCAGGCAGTTCGCATAATAGCGGCTGCCCTCATCGGTCAGGGTGACACGCCGGGTGGTGCGGCTCAGCAGGGGCACACCGACCGCGTCTTCAAGCTCGCGCAGATGCCGGGTGATGGTCGATTGGCCGACACCCAGCTCACGCGCCACCGCCGACAGGCTGCCCCGCTCGGCAACGCGGACGAAGCTCCGCATCCGTTCCAGGGTCACATCCGGCAGGGCATTCGCTGATTTATCCATATTTCG
Source organism: Terriglobales bacterium (assembly GCA_035563795.1). Taxonomy (GTDB): domain Bacteria; phylum Pseudomonadota; class Alphaproteobacteria; order Dongiales; family Dongiaceae; genus Dongia_B. The sequence continues at coordinate 3,245 of DATMUQ010000438.1, forward strand.
GCATAATTATATCTATTCATGACATCTACCGGATTAGACAGCCAGCGTCTACTTCAGGGACAGCTCACCAACCCTTCCCCCTGACGGAGATCGCCATGACGACGCCGAAAACCACCACATCAGCCTCTGCGCCCAAGAAGGCCCTGCTGGTCTTTGCCCATCCCGAGCAGCGTTCGCTGAATGGTGCCTTGCGCGATGTCGCCGTCCGGGAATTGGAAGCCCAGGGTTATACGGTGAAAGTCTCTGACCTCTATGCCATGGGCTGGAAGGCGACCGTCGACCAGGCCGACTTTCCGCAGCAGCATACCGAAGACCGCCTGATCCCGGTGCTCGCCTCAAAGACGGGCTATGAGACCGGCACGCTGACCGATGACGTCAAGGCCGAGATCGAGAAGCTGCTTTGGGCGGATATGGTGATCCTGCAATTCCCGCTCTGGTGGTTCGGCATGCCGGCGATCCTCAAGGGCTGGGTCGACCGGGTTTTCGCTTATGGCTTTGCCTATGGCGTCGGCGAACACAGCGACAAGCGCTGGGGCGATCGTTACGGCGAAGGCATGATGGCGGGCAAACGCGCCATGCTGATCGTCACTGCCGGCGGCTGGGAAGACCATTACAGTGCCCGCGGCATCAATGGCCCGATCGACGACCTGTTGTTCCCCATCACCCATGGCACGCTCTATTACCCCGGCTTCCAGGTGCTGCCGTCTTTTGTCGCTTATCGGGTCGATGGCCTCGATGCTGCCGGATTCGAGGCTCTGGCCGAGAAATTGCGCATGCGACTGCGGAGTCTCGACACCACCGCGCCCATCCCCTACCGCCAGCAGAATGCCGGCGACTACCTGATCCCCAACATGAAGCTCAAACCCGGTCTGGGTGCGCATGGCGCAAACGGCTTCGCTCTGCATCTCACCAGCGCTGATGATCGCCTGGACATCGGCAGCCCCGATACCAGCAAAGCCGATCGTCTGGTGACGGTCGAATAAAACAGGCTGCTGCAAGAGAAAGGCGCAGAGCATCCGCATGCTCTGCGCCTTCATCTCAAAGCCAGCGTGAAATCGCTGGAAGGGCTTTAGCTGAGCTCTTTGACGATCGCTGCGAGGCAGCGCAACGTCAGGCCATCAAGCTCTTCATCGACCGGCAGTTTCTGCGATGACATCTTGGCGATGACGATCTCGCTGGGCGGATCGATATAGACCCATTGGCCATGGATGCCGACGCCGAGATAGGCGCCGCTCTCATTGCCCACCTGATACCATTTGCTGCGATATTTGCCCTGGGGCAGGAACTTCGCCATTGAGCCGCGCTGCCAGGCGCCGCGATCGCCGGCAGTGCAGATATCCCCCACCCAATCCGCCGGCACGACCTGGTTCTGGCCGAAGCGGCCATCGCGGCGCATCATTTCGCCCAGACGGGCGAGATCGCGCAAGGTGCAGCAGATGCCGCCCGCCGCCCGCGAGGCGCCCAGGCGATCGACCGTGACATAGGCGTCGTGTTCCGCACCCATGCGCTGCCAGATCAGTTCCGACAGCAAGGCGGCATAGGGCCGGCCGGAGGCACGCTCCAACAGCCAGCCGAGGAAATCGGAATTCGGCGAAACATAATAGAAGATGTCGCCATGCGCCCGCTCGGCCTTCGGCAGCGACAGCAGGAAACTGCGGAGATCGGGAAGATGCGCCGGATCGCGCACCGGATTCCAGCCGGTCGCATCGCGGTAGCGGGCGAAAGGGCCGTCCTTGTTGAGATAGTCCTCAACGAAATCGATGCTGACCGTCATGTCGAGCACGTGGCGTACAGTGGCGTCGCCATAGGCCGAGCCGGCGGCTTCCGGAATGTATTTCGTCACCGGGGCATCGGGATCGAGCTTGCCCTGAGCCACCAGCACGCCGGCGAGGCTACCGGTGAAGGACTTGCTGACCGAGAAGATGATATGCGGCGTTTCCGGCGTCAGGCCGTTGAAATAGCGCTCGCTGACGATCTTGCCGGACTTCAGCACCAGGAGGCCGTCGGTGTCGCTGGCAGCCAGCATCTCGTCGAGACTGCAGTCCTGACCGCGCAAGCCGCGGAAGCTGATATTGGGCAGCGAGAGGCCCGCCGATGGCAGCGCCAGGACGGGGCCGTTGCCGCGCTGGATATTGGCGCTGGGCACGATTTCGCGGACATGCTGAAAGGACCAGGTGTTGAAAGGTGGCAGGCGCCAATTGGCGAGCGTGACCTGCTGTTCCGGCGCGGACGGAAAGCCGCCCATCAAACCTTGTTCCGACAAGATGATCCCCTTACTTGAGCTGATAGTCGCGTTTGCAGTCTTGTTGGCTGCCATTGCAGCCACCCGACGATAGACGATTTCGGCCAAGCCAGCACCGGCATTTCGACATGGCGCCCCTTCATTGCCGGCATTGAACATCGGTGATTGGTATCAGCATTCAGCCTGAACAAACGGCGCTACTTACGGCGGCGATCACGCGGCGCGGTGACACCCGCGATCAAACTGCGCTGGGCCGCCAAGCCCTCGCCGACGATATCGAAGAAGGCGCGGATGCGGGCCGTGCCTTTGAGATCGCTATGGGTGACGATCCATAATTCGCGGGTAAGATCGGCAATCGGCGTTGGCAATGCGCGGGCGATGCCGGGATCGGGATCGCCAAGATAACAGGGCAAGACAGCAAGGCCGATGCCTTCCCGCGCCGCCGCCAGCTGGTTGACCAGGCTGTTGGTGCGATAGACCCATTTGCCAGGCGCCACCCGGTCCGCCAACCAGTCGGCCGCCTTGATGCCGCTGACATCGGCGCCCCAGCCGATGACCGGATAGGCAGCGATGTCGTCCGGCTTTTTCAGCCGCGCCCCTTCCGCGAGCAAAGCGGGGGCACCATAGAGCGCCCAGCCGACATCGGCCAGCTTGCGGCCGAAGAGATCGCCCTCCTTCGGTCGCGCCGGGCGCAAGGCGATATCCGCCTCGCGTCGCGACAGGCTGAGGATACGGTTGTCGATGGCCAGTTCGACGACGATGCCGGGATGCTGGCGACGGAAACGCGCCAGTTCCTGCGTCAGCAGATGGTGCGCCAGGGTCTCCGAACTGGTGACCCGCAATTGCCCGGTGAGGCGATGATCGCGTCCGGCAAGATCGCGATCGAGTGCTGCGGTCTCCGCTTCGATGCGTTCCGCTGTCTGGGTCATCTGCTCGCCGGCCGCCGTCGCCTGATAGAGACCGCCCGGCAGACGCTCGAACAACCGGACACCGAGCTGCGCCTCCAGCTGGTTCAAGCGGCGAAACGCCGTGGAATGATTGACGCCGAGCGCCTGTGCCGCCCCGGTCAGGCTGCCGGCCTGGGTGATCGCCAGGACCAGCCGCAGATCGTTCCAATCTTCCATTTTCCACCGCTCCTCATCTACCCGCCGCCATTTCGCACGTTTGCATAAATGCAAATATAGATGTCGAAAGTACAATTCGACTTGCATAATTGTAGGGCGCAAATCTCTTCCTGTCACGGCACTGCACGAAGAGGAGAGAAAGATGAAGCTCTATTACGCGCCCGGCGTCTGCTCGATGGCCGCCCATATCATTGCCGAGGAACTCGGCCTCAAGCTGGAGCTGGAAAAGGTCGATCTCAAGACCAAGCGCCTGCAATCCGGCGGTGATTTCAACAGCATCAATGGCAAGAGCTACGTCCCGGCGCTGGCGCTCGACAATGGCGAGATACTCACCGAGAACGTCGCCATCCTGCAATATCTCGCCGCGCAAGCCGACGGCACGACGTCAACCGGGACGCGATTGGTGCCGCCAGCCGGCAGCCCTGCCTTCTTCCGCCAGATGGAATGGCTCGGCTTCATCAACAGCGAGTTGCACAAGACTTTCACGCCGCTCTGGCACGCGGAGTATCCGGCGGAGATGCGCGCGATCGCCCTCTCGATCCTGGAGAAGCGCCTCGCCTTCCTGGAACGACATCTCGCCAGCCACCGCTATCTGATGGGAACCGATTTCTCGCTGGTCGATGCCTATTGCTTCACCGTGGCGAACTGGTCGAGCTATCTGAAGATCGACCTCGCGGCTTATCCGAGCCTGCAGCGTTACCTGGCCGACATCGCCGCCCGTCCCGCTGTGCGCCGGGCCATGGGCGCCGAAGGCCTGCTGCAGGCAGCGTGAGGAGGCACCCGGATGATCACGCCCCTCACCCTCATCAGCCATCATCTCTGCCCCTATGTGCAACGGGTGGCGATCGCGCTTGCCGAGAAGCAGATACCTGCTGGGCGGATCTATATCGATCTCGCCGACAAGCCGGACTGGTTCACGGCGATCTCACCGCTCGGCAAGGTGCCGCTGCTGCGGGTC
>DATMUQ010000439.1:0-3174 GCA_035563795.1 Terriglobales bacterium
TGGTGCCCGCCTCAGCCCAGCGGCTGCGCTCCTATGATGTCGTCTACCGCCAGATCGCCGACGAGCATGTGGTCTCGCCGATCATCATGAGCTATCGCCAGAATGACCGCAGCGGTCGCATCGAAGTGATCAAGGAACTGATCCGCGAGATGTATGCCGACCATCCGGATTGGCTGCAGCTCTCGGAAAACAAGTTCCCGCCGCTGTGATGGAGCGGATGGCAGCAAGAACGGTTCCAGCATCCGGTGACCAGGACATTGCGGGAATCATGAATGGCGTCCCATCTGGCAATGGAAGCCCTCTTGCTCCGCGGCGGGATATGTACTCTCCTCCCCTCAGCAGAGAATTGTCATTGGACCGAGCATGACGGTGAAGCTGACCGAGCGCGTCAAGAGCCTGGGCCAAATTGCCAGCCTGGTGAATGCCGGCAGCGCCTTGCCCGAAGTGCTGCAGCTGATCGTGACGGCCGTGTGCCAGCGATCGGCCTGGTCAAGCAGCGCCATCATGGCCATCGATGAGGCCAGCGGCTATTCCGTCCTGGTTGCCAGATACGATCCACTCTTCTCCAGCCGCGACAAGATCTCCATCGACCGCTGGCTGCTGGAGACCAGCCCGGTCAAATCGGTGCTGGAAACACGCCAGGCGCTGTTGATCGACGACGCCCAGAAGCTGCCGCGTTCCGCCGGCTATCACCAGGAAGCGCTGGAGCGCGATTACCGCACTGTCGTCCTGCTGCCGTTCAGCACCAAGGATGAACAGGGCCGCAACATGGTCCTCTCCGTTCATGCTCATGCCGTGCGCAAGGTCGATGCCGAGGAAATCGCCTTCCTGGAAACCGTGGCGCTGCTGGGTTCGCTCGCCGTCGAAAAGGCGCATCGCCTGTCGCTGGAAGCGCAGCAGAACGACTGGCTGCGCCAGGCGCTGGATATTCACCAGCATGCGATGGAGCACGTGCTCTCATCCGAGGATGCCCGGTCCTTCATCGAGTTGTGCGAACGTCATCTCGAGCGTACCCTGCTGCTGGTCGATCTCACCACCAATCAGCTGGTCACCGCGCATGGACGGCCCGCGACCGATCCGCCTGGTGCCGCACCGGCGCCGAGCGGGAACACCGCTACCATGCGGCTGGAGCGACCCTCGACCGACACCTACCGGTTGTTGGCGCGGGCGGTGCGCGACGCCGATATCGGTCAATTCGAAACTGTCCGGCGCATCGCTCTTGCACCAGCCGATCCGGCGCAGACGATCGAAGTCGTGATCGAGCCCTGTATCGCCGCCGGCCAGGTCTTGGGCGGCATGGTCGTGCTGACCGACGGGCGACCGCTCGATCCCTTCGAGGCCTTGACGGCGCAACAATTGCGCGCCGCTTTCTCCATGCTGTTGCTCCGCCACCAGATTCGCTTCGATGTGCAGGCGGAAACCCATGGTGAATTCTTCTCGCGGCTGTTCAGCGGCGACTGGCGCGACGAAACCGCCACCCTCGCCCGCGCCCATCACCTGCAACTGCCGCTCGACGAGCCCGCGCGGCTGGCGGTGATTGCCCTGCCACGGGAAGCCACAACCAAAGGAGCTGGTGCAAGCAGTGGCGATATCGAGCAGGCACTGGCCCGCATCGCCCGGCAGCGCCTGCCCGGCGCCACGGCATTCGCCGAGGATACTGCCCCAGGCTCATCAGGCGGTCGCCATTACGTGATCTTCCTGCCGGAACGCCGGATGCAGAAGACGCAGCAGCTCCTCACCCAGATGATTGAGGAAGTCGAGTGGCTGTCGCAGGCGAAGGCAACCGCCTGCATCAGCGCGCAATGCCAAAGACTGGAGGATTACCGCGACGCCCGCCGGGAATGCGATCGCCTGCTGCAGCTGGCGCTGCGTGTCGGCCGGCATGGCATCGTCGATAGCGGCGACTTCGGCCCGCTGGCGCGGCTGATCGCCGTTGCCGATGCCCAGGCGCTGCGCGGCTTCGTCGAAGAGACTCTGGGCGCCGTCGAAAGCTATGACCGCCAGCATGACGGCAATCTGCTCGCCACCCTGGACCGGTTCCTCAGCAATAGCGGACGCTATCAGGCGACCGCCGATGCCCTGGGCATCCATGTGACTACCCTGCGTTATCGCCTGCAGCGCCTGGCCGATCTGTTCGGCCTCGATCTGGAGGATCCGGATACCCGGACCTCCCTGATCGTCGCCCTGCGGGTCCGCAGCACCTTCGGCCCAGGCAGCCAGCCAGCCGAACCGTAATCCGACGATTCATAGTATAAATATGTCGCATCTTCCTATGATTAATAGGAAGAAAGCCCCCACCTACGCCGGCATCCTTGCCTGACTGAACCCGTCAGATGGAAGGCCCCCATGTCGGCAGCAGCGATGACCCTCGATACCCGGGAATTGCGTCGGACCCTTGGCTGCTTTGCCACCGGGGTCACGGTGGTGACGACCTTGGACAGCGACGGCCGGCCGCGGGGCATGACGGCCAATTCCTTCACCTCGGTGTCGCTCGACCCCGCCTTGATCCTGGTCTGTGTCGCCAAATCGGCGCCGATCATGGCCGTGCTGGAAAAAGCCGCCGGCTTTGTCGTCAACATCCTGGAAGAACAGCAGCGCGATCTCTCGCAGCGTTTCGCGACGCCGGGCATCGACAAGTTCCACGGCGTCGATTGGCGTGCCGGATCGACCGGCGCCCCGATCCTCGCCGAAACGCTGGCCCATCTCGATTGCGGCATGCATCAGCGCGTCGATGCCGGCGACCATGTCATCCTGATCGGACAGGTGGTCGATTTCGCCCGCAATGAGGCGGCACCCCTGCTCTTCTGCCGCGGCAATTATGCCGCCGTCGCCGATCCTGCCTTTCAACTTCCCACCGCGCCGCTGCAATCGGGCGCCGTCGGTTGACCTGACCGCGCCCACACGCCTCGCCACCGCGCGCCTCGCTCAAGCAAAAGGAAAGCCGCTATGAAATTCAGCCTCGCCATCAATATGGAACGCATGAGCCCCGATATCGACATGAAGGATGTCGCGCGCCATACGCTGGAGATGGTGCAGATGGCGGAACTGGGTGGCTTCAACATCGCCTGGGCAGCGGAACACCATGCCATCGAGATGACCATCGCGCCCAACCCGTTCCAGCTGCTCGGCTGGTGGGGCGCGCATACCAATTCGATCCGCCTCGGCACCGCCGTC
>DATMUQ010000440.1:0-5812 GCA_035563795.1 Terriglobales bacterium
ATAACCCGCCTGTCGAGCTTTGATGCATTCCCCCGATACGACCGATCGGCCCAAATTGAGCGTGACGAGCGATCCGCGGTACGCTGCCGCAGCCATGCCGTTTCTCGCCCAGCCGCTCGGCCTCATCCTGACGGCCGTTGCCGGCAGCGCCCTGGTTGCCGTCCTGACCTATTTTCTCGCCCAGCCGCTGCTGCCGCCGATACCGAAGCCCGGCGATGCGGTTGAAGCCAGCATCGCCGTCGTCGCCACCATCCTCATTCCCGGGGTCACCTATTCGCTGGTCGCCTCGATCCTGTTCCTCATCCTGGCTGTACTGCTGGCCTGGCAGAGCGGCCGCATGCAAGACGCCTTGCAGCCCGGGCAGGCGCGCCAAAACGCCACGCGGCGCGGCTTCATCCGCATCGGCCTCGGCGACCGGGCTTTGGGGACGCCCCTGTCGGTGGCCGGCCTGGTCGCGCTGGTCATGGTCTATGCGGTGCTGCTGGCCTATCTGCAGTTCCGCAATTTCGATGACTTCTTCGGCGCGGTCTTTCGCGCCGGCACCTTCTGGCGGGTGGCCGCCTTCCTGGTCTTCGGGCTGCTGGCCCCGGTCGCCGAAGAGATGATGTTTCGCGGCTGGCTCTGGACCGCGCTCCGGCGGCATTGGGGCGGCTTCCTCTGCACCTTCGTCACCGGCTTGCTGTGGGTCCTGACGCATTTCGCCGAAGGGCCGGCGAAAATGGCGATCCTCGCCCCGGTCGCCTTGCTGCTCGGCATCGCCCGGCAATCCAGCGCCAGCCTGCGCGGGCCGATCCTGCTGCATCTCGCCCTCAATCTGACCGGACTCGCCGCTCCCTTCCTGCTGCGGGCGACCGGACTCGGCTGACCGCAACCTGGCAGCCGCGGTCCGTCGATCGATCGCCAGGGGCCGATCGGCAGGGTGACCTGCCGGTGTGCATCAAGGCCCTTGCCAAATGTTGATATTTCGACAACAATCTTCTGATGAAACTTCTCGAGATTGACGACCAGTTCTTTCGTGACGCCTTGCGGGCGGCTGATAAGAGCCAGCGGGAAATGGCCCGCTTCATGGGGCTGGACCCGGCTGCGATCACCTTGATGCTGCAGGGCCGCCGCGCCATGCAATTGAGCGAGGCGCAACAGATCTCCGAGTTCCTCGGCATCCCGGTCGAGGATGTGCTGCGCCATGCCGGGCTGCAACTGAGCGGCGAAAGCGCCGGCAGTTCTGCCAGGCCCACCAGCGTGCCGCTGATCGGCACCATCGGCGCCGACGGCGATATCAAGCTCGACACCAAGGGCGGTGGCCGCATGGTGGATGCGCCGGCCAAGCTGCCGGCCGATGCCGCCGCCTTGCGCGCCAGCGAGGATGTCTTCCCGCCGGTGGTGATGCGCGGCGCCCTGCTCTATTTCAAGCCGAGCAATGTGGTCGAGCCGAGCGCCATCGGCCGGCTTGCCGTGGTGCGCCTGGGCAATCGCAGCATGCGCCTGCGCCATGTGGCGCCCGGCTTCGATTTCGACCGCTTCACCCTGACCGACCGGCAGGGCGTGCAGGAAAACATCCAGCTGACCGCCGCCACGCCGGTGCTGTGGATCAAGCCGTAAGCGCCGCATCGCCGCCGCCGACATCCGCCGCATAATGCCTGTGCGTAAATTGACTGAAGCGATCCGGCTCTATTCAATAAGATAGAGGGCGATTCACGTTCTAGTATGATGGCGCCTTCACTGCACCGGAAGCCGAAATGACCGAAACGCCCGCCAGCCCGCGCCGCATCGCCGAGATCGCCAGCTATCACGCGCATATCTATTACGATGTCGCCACCACCAAGGTGGATGCGGAGATCCTGCGCCGGCAGATCGCCGAGCGTTTTTCCGTGCGGGTCGGCAACTGGCATGACGAACAGGTGGGGCCGCATCGGCAGTCGATGTACCAGATCGCCTTTGCCACCCCGGTCTTCGCCACCCTGGTGCCCTGGCTGATGCTGAACCGGCGCGGCCTCAGCATTCTCGTCCATCCGAATACCGACCGGCCGCGCGACGATCATCTGATCCAGCCGCTCTGGCTCGGCCCCAGTCTGCCGATCCGCGGCGAGGTTCTCGGCGAGACCCTGGACGAAGACGAGTTGCCGGAGAACCTGCCGCCCAATACCACGCCGCAGATCGACGATATCTGATCAGCACATCACCCGGGCAATCAGGCGCGGATCGTCTTCAGGAAATCCACCACCTGGCTCTGCAATTGCTGGCCCTTGCGGCCGAGCTGCTCGGCAGCACTCAGCACCTCTTGCGCCATTGCCGTGGTCGAGCGCGAGGCCTCGGTCACCACGCCGATGCTGCTATTGACATGATTGGTACCGTCGGCGGCTTCGTGCAGGTTGCGTGAGATTTCCTGCGTCGCGGCCCCCTGCTCCTCCACCGCCGCGGCAATCGCCACCGAGATCTCATTGACGCGGACGATGGTGGTGGAAATTTCACCGATGGCAGTGGCCGAGTTCTCCGTCGCCGTCTGGATAGCGCGGATCTGGTTGGCGATCTCCTCGGTGGCACTGGCGGTCTGATTGGCCAGCGCCTTCACCTCAGAGGCGACCACGGCAAAGCCCTTGCCGGCCTCGCCGGCACGCGCCGCCTCGATGGTCGCATTGAGGGCGAGGAGATTGGTCTGACTGGCGATGTCGTTGATCAGGCTGACCACCTCGCCGATCTTGCCGGCGGCGGCATTCAAGGCCTGCATCTTGGTATTGGTGTCGCCGGCCTGATTGACGGCGACGGCGATGATGCGGGTCGATTCCGTCACCCGCTGGCTGATCTCATGGATCGAGGCACTCAATTCTTCCGTCGCCGCGGCAACCGTCTGGATGTTGTGCGAAGCGGAAGCCGAGACCGAGGCGACCTCGCTCGATTGCTGCGAGGTGCGCTGGGCGGTGCCCGACATGTTCTGCGCCGTGCTCTGCAGCTGGCTCGCCGCCGTCGTCACCGTATCGACCACGCCGCCGACATTCTGCTCGAACTGGCTGGCGAGGTTGAGCATGGTGCTGCGCCGCTGCTCCTCACTGAGGCGGTCGGCTGCCAGCTTCTCGCCGCGCATCCGGTCGGTTTCGATCATGTTGTCTTTGAAGATCTGCAGGGCCGTCGCCATTTCGCCGATCTCGTCCTGGCGCTGCTTGGCCGGCACCTCGGTCTTCATGTCGCCGCCGGCCAGGCGCTCCATCGCCGAAGTCATCTGCCGCACCGGCGCGCAGATCAGTTTCGACAAGCCGAAGAAGATGGCGGCATTGAGCAGGACGCCGACCACCGAGATGATGATAGTGATCAGCGTCGTGGTCTGGCCACGCGTATCGAAGTCGACATCCGCCTGTTTGGCGACACCGACATTGTCGTCACGCAGCTTCTCCAGGCTGTCAGTCATCTGGCTGACCTTGTCGTCGCATTTGCCGTCGAGGTCGCGCATAGCCTCGGTCAGGTCCTTGGTCTGCTGCAGCTGCGGCAGCATCTGCTTCTCGAAGATATCGACCAGGCCGTGATAGCCTTCCGTCGCCGTCCGCACCTCGTCCTGGGCCGATGCATCCAGTGACGACAGCGCCGCCAGCCGGGCCTCGACCTGGGTCTTCTTCTCGGCCCAATCCTTGGCCGTCGCCGCCAGATCCCGGTTGATTTCGGCATCGGCGATGATGCGATAGAGCTCGGCGCCGGAAGCCGCCGCTTCGCTCAATTGCGTGGCCTGGGCCGCACTCTCCGCGCCGACATCCTGCAAGCGGCGAAATTCCGTGGTCGAATAATAGCTCCAGCCCGCCAGTGCCAGCATGATGCCGATATTGGTGACGGCTGCTGCTGTCATCTTGCGCGACAATGAGAGGGCCATGATCTGCGTGTCCTTCAGGTTATTGGTAACCCGGCAAGTACGATCGACCGCGCGGTGCCTTGCCAGGCGAGACACCTTTTCATTCGCATTCATCAAAGCGGCGCGGGAGACACCCAAGTAGCTGATCAACTTGCGTGTCCGGTCGGGCTGCCGCCTGTTCCACGACCCGCTGCCGCAGCGCCAATCGTACAAACTCCTTCAGCGGCGCAGCGACGTCGCTGCGCTCGACGCTCGACACGTCATGATCGGCAGAGCCTGCAATCGACGGTGTCCCCGATTACGGGTGATCGGACAACCAGCTGCTACTCGCGATGATGCGCCATACGGATTAATGCAAAACAACCTTAAATCCGCGTTAAAAGCACCGCGCTTTTACCGCGAAATTCCCCATCACCCATGTGGTAACTCACGGATTTTTTTGCGATTTTGGCGCTGCAGCAGAGATTTTCAATTTCCTGTTAATACCTCTTTCCTATAACCGGACGACTTGGCTATCCGCGTGCCATGCACCGGTAGCCTTGGAAGGTGCAAGGCCAGGTAATCGGTTCCCGCATGTTGTCGCTTGTCACTGCCATGATCGTCTCAGTGGTCGCCGCACTCCTGCTTGCGGCGTCCTGCTTCTATCTGACGAGCATCAGCAAGATGCGGGCATTACGCTGGTGGGGCTTCGCCTTCATCGCCAATGCCATGCGCTTCCTCAGCAGCATCGCCTTGGTGACCGGCGTCATCAGCTGGTCGACGATGGGCGAGCTATGGCTGATCGCTACCGTCGCCTGCTATTGGATCGGCAGCCGCATCGAGCTCAAGCGCCCCCTGCATCTGCCGATGCTGGGCCTGCTGGTCGCCGGGCTGTTGAGCTGGATCCTGATCACCCCGGCTTTGCCGATCTCGCGTCATCTCTACCTCATCCCGGTCTATCTCACGCCGGCAGCCCTCCTCTGCCTAACCGGCATCGGCTGCATGCGCGACCGCGACCAGAATGGCCAGCACAGCCATGCCATCATCGGCCTGCTGTTCTTCCTGCGCGGTTTGCATCTCGCCGATTATCCCTGGCTGCGCGATATCGACTGGTTCGCGCCCTACGGATTCACCATCGGCGCCAGCATCGACATCGCGCTTGGCATCGCCCTGCTGGTGACCGCTCAGCGCGAGGCGACCCGCGCCGCCGAATATCGCGCGCAGATGCTCGACGAAGAGAACCGCCGGCGCCAGACCTCCGAAGCGGCCCTGATGGAGGCCAATGAACAAATGGCGCGCCAGGCGGTCGATCTCGAGCGCTTGGCGGAAATGTATGCCGCGCAAAAGGAAGAAGCGCTGATGGCGAGCCGGGCGAAGAGCAACTTCCTCGCCAATATGAGCCATGAATTGCGCACACCTTTGAATGCGGTGATCGGCTTTTCCGATCTGCTGGCCAGCCGCGATCGGCCGCTCGACGAGAATACCCGCATTTCCTTTGCCGATGACATCCTCACCAGCAGCCGCTGGCTGCTGCGCAAGATCAACGACATCCTCGATTTCGCCAGCCTCGATGCGCAGAATTACGAGGCCCGGCTGGCACCCGTCGTGGTGCCGGAACTGATCGAGACCTGCCTGCGCGATGTCGCGGCCGACGCCGCGGCACGGCAGATCACCTTGAACACCGATTATGCGCCCGATTTGCCGGTGGTCGATCTCGACGTCACCGCCACCCGCAAGGCGCTGGTGCATGTGCTCGATAACGCCATCCGCTACACGCCGGCGGGCGGCATCATCCGCATCTATGTGCTGCAGCTGCAGCGGCGCCAGATCAGCATCGCCGTGCAGGATGGCGGCCCCGGCATCAGCCGCGAGGATCTCGCCAAGGTGCTCAGCCCCTTCTGGCTGGCCGAGCCGACTCTCACCAAACGGCATGGCGGCATGGGCCTGGGCCTGCCACTCAGCCGACGCCTGATCGAATTGCAGGGCGGCCAGCTCGACATC
>DATMUQ010000441.1:0-3808 GCA_035563795.1 Terriglobales bacterium
CGTGTTCGGCGGTGGCGCCTACAGCCTCGATGCGCGCCGCCGATAGACGCAGATCTTTCAACCGCAGAAGCTGCACACCGCCACAAACAGAAATGGCGGCCACGCGGCCGCCATTTCCCGTAAGCTGTCTTGAAGAAAGCCGGCTCAGACGGTTTCCGCCTGGCGGCTGGCCTTCTTGCGGTCATGCGGGCTCAGCAGCGCCTTGCGCAAGCGCACCGATTTCGGCGTCACCTCGACCAGCTCATCGTCTTCGATATAGGCGATGGCCTTTTCCAGGGTCATGATGCGCGGCGGGGTCAAACGCACCGCTTCGTCCTTCGACGTCGTGCGGATGTTGGTGAGCTGCTTCGACTTCAGAGGATTGACCTCGAGGTCATTGCCGCGGCTGTGCTCGCCGATGATCATGCCCTCATAGGTGTCGACACCGCCACCGACGAAAAGCGGGCCACGCTCTTCCAGATACCACAGCGCGTAAGCGACTGTGGTGCCCTGGGAGTTGGAGATGAGCACACCATTGCGGCGACCTTCGATCGGACCCTTATAGGGCGCGAAGGAATGGAACAGGCGGCTCATCACACCGGTACCGCGGGTATCGGTGAGGAATTCGCCGTGATAGCCGATCAGGCCACGCGCCGGGCAATGGAAAATCAGACGCGTCTTGTTGCCGCCCGAGGGCTTCATCTCGGTCATCTCGCCCTTGCGCTGGCCGAGCTTGTCGATGACGACGCCGGTGAATTCCTCGTCGACGTCGATCACCACTTCCTCGATCGGCTCCAGGCGCTGGCCGGTCTCGGCATCGGTCTGGAAGAGGACGCGCGGACGGCTGATCGAAAGCTCGAAGCCTTCGCGGCGCATCTGCTCGATCAACACGCCGAGCTGCAATTCGCCGCGGCCGGCAACCTGGAAGGCATCGGCGCCGGCGGTCTCGGTGATGCGGATGGCGACATTGCCCTCGGCTTCGCGCATCAGGCGCGAGCGGATCATGCGGCTCGTCACCTTGTCGCCTTCGCGACCGGCGAGCGGGCTGTCATTGACCGAGAAGGTCATGGCCAGTGTCGGCGGATCGATATCCTTGGAGGGGATCGGCGCCTCGACTTCGGGGACGCAGATGGTATCGGCGACAGTGGTGTCCTCGAGGCCGGCGATGGCGATGATGTCGCCCGCTTCCGCTTCTTCCACCGGCACGCGCTCGATGCCGCGGAAGGCAAGGAGCTTGGTCAGGCGCGAAGTCTGCACCACGGTGCCGTCCTGGCGCATCGCCTTGACGTTGAGGTTCATCGTCGCCTTGCCGCTATAGATACGGCCGGTCAGTACGCGACCGAGATAGTTGTCGTATTCCAGCGTGGTGACCAGCATCGAGAACGGCTTGTCGGCCTCGACCTTCGGCGCCGGGACGTGCTTGACGATGAGATCGAAAAGCGGCGTCAGATCGGTGCGCTCGGCTTCCAGGCTTTCCGCCGCCCAGCCCTGGCGCGACGAAGCGAACAGGGTCGGGAAATCGAGCTGCTCGTCGGTGGCGCCCAGCGCCGAGAACAGGTCGAAGACCTGGTCATGAACTTCATGCGGCTGAGCGTCCGGGCGGTCGCATTTGTTGATGACGACGATCGGACGGAGGCCGAGCGCCAGCGCCTTCGAGGTCACGAACTTGGTCTGCGGCAGCGGGCCTTCGGCGGAATCGACGAGAACGACGACGCCATCGACCATGCTGAGGATGCGCTCGACCTCACCGCCGAAATCGGCGTGGCCCGGCGTATCGACGATGTTGAGGCGGGTCTCCTTCCACTGCACCGAGGTGCACTTGGCGAGAATGGTGATGCCGCGCTCGCGTTCGAGGTCGTTCGAGTCCATGACGCGTTCGGCGACCTGCTGATTGGCACGGAACGAACCGGACTGCTTGAGAAGCTGGTCAACCAGGGTAGTCTTGCCATGGTCGACGTGCGCGATGATGGCGATGTTACGTAACTGCATGATAGGCATCCAATAAATGAGGCATGAAGCGGATCACGGCCGGCAGTCTAGCTGCCGGCTGTGACAAGCTGTCGAGTGATGGCAAAAGCCTTACCGTTTTACGGTTGGCGGCGTTCCGGATAAGCGGTCTGAGCCGTAGCGCATCGGTCTGTTCCTCAGCGGAGATGTGCCAGCAGCAATTCATTGAGCGGCGTCTCGGGACGCGCGCCCACATGGGAAATCACCTCGCCGGCGCAGAGAGCGGCGATGCGGCCGCAATCGGCGAAATCGCGGCCCTGGGTATAGCCATAGAGGAAACCGGCGGCATAGAGATCGCCGGCACCGGTGACATCGACCACCTGCTTGACCGGGAAAGCTGCGACCTCGATGACGTGCTCGCCGGCGATGATGACGGAGCCCTTCTCGCTGCGGGTCAGCGCGGCGATGTCGCAGGATTCGCGGGTCATCGCCACGGCCTTGGCATAATCATCGGTCTGCCACAGCGCCTTGATCTCGCTTTCATTGGCAAACAGGATATCGACATGATCCTTCACCAGCGCCTGGAACTCGGCCAGGTAACGGTTGACGCAGAAGGCATCGGAGAGCGAGAGCGACACTTCGCGGCCGGCATCATGGGCGATGCGCGCAGCCTTGAGGAAAGCCTCCTTGGCCAGCGGCGGATCCCAGAGATAGCCCTCGAGATAGGTGACGCGGGAATGCGAGATCAGCGCCGGATCGACGTCGTCCGGGGTCAGCTCGACGCAGGCGCCGAGAAAGGTGTTCATGCTGCGCTCGGCATCCGGCGTCACCATGATCATGCTGCGCGCGGTCGGCGTATCGGTCTTGGCGCTGGAGGTTTCGAAATGCACGCCATTGGCGCGGATGTCGTGGCGGAAGATGCCGCCGAGCTGATCATTGCCGACCTTGCCGATATAGGCGGCCTTGCCACCGAGGCTGGCGACGCCGGCGATGGTATTGGCAGCCGAGCCGCCGGAAATTTCGATGGCCGAGCCCATGGCGTCATAGATCTCGGCGGAACGCACCGCATCGACCAGGGTCATCGCCCCCTTGGCAACACCCAGGCGCTGCAGCACCGCATCCTCGGTCGGCGCGAGCACATCGACGATGGCATTGCCGATGCCCACCACATCGAACATCTTCTCGGACATGTAATCCCGGTCTCCAGCACGCGTTAGGCGGCAGCCGCATCCCGCCTTGGGGCCTGGCTCGGCTGCACATAACAAAAACCCCCGGCACCGCGCTTTAGGCCCGGTCCGAAGTTGCGATAGTTCTTAGAGCCGGATCGTTTTAGACGGAATCGCTTCGCGATTTTGTCTAAAACGTGAATCCGTCTCTCATCAATAAGATAGAGTGCGATTCACGCTTTTGAAGGAAGCAAGCATGCTTCCATCAAAAACGATCGCACTCTAGATGTCATTGCGGCCGGCCCCTGCAAGGGCCAGCCGCCTGATCGCGGCGCAGTATAGTGCGGTGCAACCAAGGCACAAGCTTAACTGATGCATTGCCGCCCGGCGTCCCCGTCGGGCCGGGAGATCATGCGGAAAGCCAGTCACGGACCGCCGAAACGCGGCGACAGGCCCTGGTATCGCCACTATTCCGTGACAATCTCTGAATACCGGCGGTTCCCCGTTGCGGCCCTAAGCCAGCTCGGTTACCCTGCCGCAACCAACTGAGAAGATTGGATAATCCGTGTTCGATGCCGTCATGAAGGCCCTGAGCCAATTGGGCGATCCGCCGATCCGCCGGATCATCCTGAAGACCCTGGGATGGACCATCCTCTCCTTCATTGTGCTGCTGGTGCTGGCCTATTGGCTGGTCGGCTGGCTGAGCGGCCTGCATG
>DATMUQ010000442.1:0-7969 GCA_035563795.1 Terriglobales bacterium
GGGGCCAGAAAGGTGTTGGTGCCGCTGCATCCCACCAGCCAGAAGGTTGCGCCCAAGGCCACCAAAGCGGTGCGGGCGAGGGTGATGGAACGGAAACGCTGCGCAATCATGTCGATGATCGTAAAACCGCTAACTTGCCCCAGGATGATCCAGCCTGTTCCCGGATTTCGCGATGACAATAGCGACTTCCTGACCAAAGCGGTACGGGAACGTGTCAGGGTCGGATCAGTTCCCTGGCACCAATTTTACCCACAGCCATGCGCCATCACACCAAGGTGAAGGCTCACCGCAGGGCCACGGACTGAAACCTGAGACTGCACGGATGCCGAGGCTATTCCATCGCGATAGCGGCAAATTTGCCGGAGAGCAGGACGGGCGCCGATCAGGCGCCGGGCTCTTTTGCCAGCAGGCTGACCGGCAGGCGTGTCGCGCGGCTCTTGAGGCCCGGGCTGAAATAGGTATAGGGCGCGGCGCTGGCACCCGGCAGCATGCGCAAGGGTCGCAGCCAGTCGCCGGCCCAGGGCGAGCCTTCCAGCAGCCGTTTCAGTGGGCTCGCCGTATTGGCGATCAGCATCTCGGCGCCGTCGACGCGGATGCCATGGGCGCCCAGTTCCGCCGCCCAATCGCCATAGCTTTCCGGCTGGTCATGTACCGCCATGATCGCTTGGCCGATCGTCACCTCGCGATGGCCGCCCGCCATCGGCACCCGCAGCCGTCTGGTGGCGATCCGTTCCAGCAAGCGCCGCTCATCGCTGATGGCATCGAGCGCCGCATGATCATGCCAGTCGCGCGCTTTGATCCAGGCCTCCGCCTCGTCGGGCGATATCGCTGCCGTGCTGTGGCACAGGAACAGGCCCGCCAACATGGTGCCGATCTGGTCGGCCGCGCGGCGTGAACGCAGCAGATGCGCCGCCGCCTGGGTGAAGGTGGCGACATTGCCGAGCAGCACCGGCAGGTGATCGAGGGCGCGGCGCAGCAGGCGCAGGGCGTAATCCGGCGTGAACCAGGCGGTGATATCGGCCATCAGCGCGCGATGCTGCCGGTCGGCATCTGCGGCCTCGTTGCGGCGGAGCACCAGCTTGCTGATGCGGGTCTCGTCGGCGTAATGGGTGACGGCGGTGTTGATCGAGGAAAAGCAGAAGCAGGCGCGGATGGTATAGGTCATCGGCCGTCCGGCGGTTGAGCCTTTCACCACCGTGCCGCCGCTCGACGAGACGCGGGCCATGTCGAGGATCTGCTGCACGCGGGCGGCGGCAGCCGGGTCCTCGCTTTCAAACTCGTCGAGGATGATCGGCCGCGCATCGGCCCCGAGCAATTGCCGGATGCCGGCCTCGGTGGTCTTGCCATCGACATAGAGGGCGAAGATGCCGATGACGCGGCGGATGATGTCGCGGATCACGGTGGACTTGCCGGCCTGGGCCGGGCCGGTGATCCAGAGATGCGGCCGCCAGTCGAGCGCGCCGCAGAGGGGCGCGATGACGCACCAGCCGGCGAGAAGATCGGCGCTCAGGGGATTCTCCCAACTGAGCCGGCGGCAGATCTCCACCAGGCGCGCGGCTTCCGTCGTCGTTGCCGCCGGTGGCAGGCAGCTTACTTGTGACGGTGCCTGGCCGAGGGCCGGGGTGATTGTCTCGGTAAGATCGGGTGCCGCCTCATAGATGAAGCTGCCGGCAAGCGCCGCCGGCCGGCAGGCCTTGCCATCGACATAGAGTTGCCGGCCGGTATGCATCACCACCCGGCCGTCCTCGCGCCAGGCGCCACGCCCGCGCAAGCGCTCGGGCGTGAACAGGCCGGTGCGATGGGCGGCACCGATCAGCGCATCGCTGGCGGCTTCGAGATCGAAGCCATTGCGGCCCGGGTGATGCCGGGCCCAGTAAGCCAGCGGCGCCAGGGTCAGGAGATGCGGCCGTGTATGGGCGGCAGCGGTCAGGGTGACCATCTGCTGGGTTGCTTCGGGGAGATAGAAATAACTGCCGCGATGATGGCCGAGGATGCGGAAGGGTGTCTCGGTTGCGGCATCATCGGATCTCCCGGCAGCGTCGCACGGCGGATTGTCGTGGCTTGCCGATGATGTCGTCCGGACGCTTGTTGCCGGACCATCTATCGCCAGCAGCGGCGACCAGTCGCGCAGTCGGCCGGTCAGCCAGGCCATGAGGTCGCCGATCTGCCAATTCTCGGCCTCGGCATCGGCGGTGTCCCAGCCGCGCGGCCGGTCGTGGTCCCAGGGCAGATAGCGGATCTGTTTTGTGCCGATGCGCTGGCACAATTGCGCCACGCCATCGACGGTGCGGCCGGCGCTGTCTGCAGATCCCAGCATTGCCGCTTCGCCTGGCGCATCGGCATCGCCCCAGAGCAGCACATCACGCCCGGCCAGCGGCGACCAGTCGACATGGCGCATCGCCTTGGCCCCGCCCGGCCAGGTGGTGACGACAATCGGCAAGGCGTGGAAGAGGCGCCGTGCCGCATCGGCGGCCTTCTCGCCCTCGACCACCAGCACCTGATGATCGGGGTGGGCGGCGAGATCGGGCAGACGATAAAGCGGTCGTGGCTTGTCGAAAGGCCAGTGACACCAGGCTTCACGTTGACCAGCGCTGCGCAGCGGCCCGGGTTCGGGCGCTCCATCGGCAAATCGGGCAAAGCGGATCGTGGGTGTGATCTTGCGGGCCGGCTGCAGGCCCTTGGGCGTCGCACGTTCCGGCAGATCGATGCGCAAGACGCAGCCGAGCAGGCGGCCGTCAGCGGTGTGATAGGGATGGACGGCGCTCGGCCGGTAGGTCACCCAGGGATGTGCCGGATTCTTCGGGTTCCAGCAGCGCAAAGGAACGCCGATCGCCGGCAAACGGTCGCCGGGATCGGCCGGCTGCAATCCTGCATAAATGTCAGTGGGACTATCCGCCGGCGGAGGCGGCGCCGTGGTGTTATCCCGATGTGGGGATGACGTGCCGGTGTCGCCCGCGCCGAGCAGCATGCAGGCGGCGCGAAAATCGAGCCGATGAAAATCCTGGATGAAGCGGATGACATCGCCATGGGCGCCGCAACCGAAGCAATGATAGAAGCCCTTCGCCGGATTGACGGTGAAAGACGGCGTCTTCTCGGTATGGAACGGGCACAGGCCCTGCCATTCGCCACCATGCCGGGCCAGGGCAATCCGCGCGCCAATGACGGCCGCCAGATCGGCCTGGCGGCGCAGCGCATCCGTATCGATGCCGCTGGCGGCACGGCGATGGCGGTTCATGGAGATGCGGACCTGTCGGCTGATGGGAGCGCTGCGGCGCGCAGCAGCAATCGAGGCGGAGGCGGCCTAGCTGGTGGATCGTCTTGCGCCGGGTCGCTACCTGGTCCTGCGAACCCGCATTCCAGGTCCTCTCATTCCAGGTCCTCGGCCAGAGCGAAGACGCTGTCGACCAGCCAGTCGGATTGCGGGTCGCGGCAATTCTCCAGATCGGCGAGGCGGCCGGGATCGCAATCCAGCATCACCGCCAATTGCAGCCGGCTGAGGCGGAACTGCCGGCGATAGGCGCGGCTGATATCGGCCGCGGCTTCCAGGTCTTCGTTGCTAAATTTGCAATACCCTAGGCGTGACATATCCTGCCTCCGAAATGCGGCATCAGATGGCGCTGGTTTCCGCGCGATCAGGGGAAATGACCGGGGAAATCGAGGTGAAATCCCGCCGGCCGCAGGAAGTAGCGTGGCCGGCGGGCAGTTTTGGCTTGATATATGTTGTTATAATATCAACGTTCGCCAACCGCAAGTGCAATCGCCGGCTTGCCTCGATCTGGACTGCTGGTGGCTCCGCCGGCCGGCGGCATTGCGGCCGGGACGCTCTTCATGCCACGCTGCTGGCAACGGGGCGAAGGCCGGTAAAGCCGGCGGAAAGTGACGGGGGCGCGCATGAAGCCAGCGATCACGGCGGCAGGCATCCGGCTGGCGATCTTCCGGCCGCGCATTTTCCGGCAAACCCGAACCCAGTCGCGCCGTTTCCGCCTGATCGCAGCCGCTCTCATCGCGGCCTTCTGCAGCCTCGCCGCGACTTTGCCGGTCGTTGCCGATGCGCCGGCCGGCCTGCGTCTGGTGACCGGCCCCGATTACAAGCCCTTCACCGATCCCAGCCTGCCGATGGGCGGGATGCAGAGCGAGATCGTCCGCGCTGCTTTCGGCAAGGTGGGGGAGACGGTCAACATCACCTTCCAGCCCTGGCTGCGCGGCTATGCGGAGACCCAGCGCCTGGCTTTCGACGCCACCTTTCCCTATGCCCGGTCAACCGAGCGGGCCAAGGACTTCCTCTATTCCGACGATATCTATGTGCAGGTGAGCCGCCCCTATGTGCTGCAGGACAGCACCCTCACGGCGGTGACCACCGATGATCTCGCCGGCAAGACCTTATGCTCGCCCCAGGGCTATGTCGTGGCGGCCCCGATCGCGCAGCTGTTGGAGCGCCGGGCGATCCGGCTGGAACGCCCGGACAGCATGGATCAATGCTTCAAGATGCTGCAATTGCGGCGGGTCGATGCGGTCATCTGCGTCGATGTCCAGGCGCATGCGACGGCGCAACATGTCCTCGGTCACCAGGATATGGTGAAGCCGCTGGCAGCGGTGATCGCCATTACCACCAATGGCCTTATCGTCGCGCGGCAACATCCCGATGCACAGCGCATCATTGCCGATTTCAACCGCGGCCTTGCCTTGCTGAAGGCGAGCGGCGAGTTCGATGCCATCGTCAAGCGCCAGCTCGACGGCTATATCAGCAGCATGACCAACTGACACGATCTGTCAGCTGCAAGGTGGCGGAAGCTAGTCTCGGCCTTGACCCCATGGCGACCGGCTGGTCTCCTATCGGCATCGATATTCGCTGCCGCAGGGGAGGTGGCCATGACATCAGGCTTTCCATCGCTCCATCTCAGCATCTGGATCGCACGCGATTTCGCCCAGGTATACGATTTCCTGCATCGGCCGGAGAATTTCCCGCGCTGGGCCGCCGGTCTTGCCAAGGGTCTCACGCCTGTGCCGGATAGCGCAGATCAGGGCAGTAGCGGGGCATGGATAGGCCAAGGACCCGATGGTCCGATCCGGGTGCGTTTCGCGCCGCGCAATGAGCATGGCGTCGTCGATCATTGGGTGACCTTGACCGACGGCCAGGTGATATCGGTACCGCTGCGGGTGATCGCCAATAACGGTGGCAGCGAGGTGGTGCTGACCCTGTTCCGCCTGCCGCAGATGAGTGACGCCATCTTCACCCGCGATGCCGATTGGGTGCGGCGCGATCTCGCCACATTGAAGAACGTGCTGGAAAGCTGAGCCAGATAGATGCCGGATCGCAATGACCGGCGCCGCACGCATACCCCGCTTGCGGGCAGGCGGCATGGCGAGATGCGCAGGCTGCTGCTAGCTTGCGGCGGTGAATGACCGGCATAACAGGGCCGGCGCAATGGGGCCGGCAACGTGGCTGGGTGTGGGGAGCCTGATCTTGGCTGAAGGACAAGCGGCGGCGGCGCAAGTGCGGCCGGCCGGCAGCATCAATCTATTGCTGGCACCGGCCATGGCGGTTACCGCCATGTTCAGCGTGCAATTGGGCAGCGGTCTCAGCAAGCCGATGATGGCCGAGCTCGGGGCGATCGGCACCACGGTCCTGCGCCTCGGTTGGGCCGCCTTGCTGCTGGTGCTGATCGTGCGGCCGCATGTCCGCAGCTATGATCGCCGGCAATGGCTGGCGGCTTTGCTGCTGGGTCTCGCCATGACCGTGACGGCGATCTTCTATTTCCTGTCCCTGGAGCGCATTCCCCTTGGCCTTGCCTCGGCGATAGAGTTCCTGGGGCCGCTCGGTATCGCCGCCGCGCATATGCGGCGCTGGCATCACCTGATCTGGCCGGTCCTGGCGGCGATCGGCATCGCGCTGCTGGTGCATGACAGCCATGGATGGACGGTCGATCTCCTCGGTGCCGGCTTCGCGCTGCTGGCGGCCGGCGGCTGGGCCAGCTACATCCTCGCCAGCAAGCGGGTCGGCAAGCTCTTCGCCGGCCATGACGGCCTCGCCATGTCCTTCCTCTTCGCCACCCTGACGAGCCTGCCTTTCGGTTACGGCGAATTGGTGGGCCATCTTAGCTTCAATGCCATCCTGCAGATGGCGGGGCTGGCGATCCTGGTGCCGCTGCTGCCTTTCGCCCTGGAGATGAGCGCCTTGCGCCGCCTCTCGACGCGCAGCTTCGGCGTACTCATGAGCGCGGAGCCGGCGATCGGCGCCTTGATCGGCCTGGTGGTGCTGGGGGAATTTCTCTCCTGGCTGCAATGGCTCGGCATTGCCTGTGTCACCGCAGCCAGCATTGGCGCCGTGCTGGAGGGCGGTGCGGAAACGCACTGATCGTGTCGTCCGCTTCGCTTGATGCCTGATATATCAGGGTAATATAGGACCAGCAGCATATACAAATGTGTAGTCATTAACCTCTCGCTAAGACATCCCCCGGAAGATCGATCGATCCGCCCTCACGGGACGGAACCTTATTGATTCGCCACAGATTGAGTCGGCTTGAACCGACCGGAATGCATGATGTTGTTGACCACCGTCGCTCTATCGCAACAACAAGACTGGCGCTTGTCGTTGCTGGCTGGCCTGATCGGTCTGCTGACGACGGTAACGGCTTTCAGCCTGCTCAGTCGCAGCGATGACGCCAGCCGGCGCGGCCGCAATGGTTGGGTCCTCGCTTCGGCACTGACTTTGTCGCTGGGCGCCTGGGCGGCGCATATCGTCGCACAACTGGATTTCATGGCCGCCTGGCAGGTGCATCACGATCAGGGTCAGGCCATCCTCACCATCATCCTCGCTGGCATCATCGCGGCGATCGGCCTCGGCCTCATACAAGGCGGGTTGCTGACCGCCCGGCGGATGCGGCAGCGCCGTCACGATGGCGCGTCCCATAACACAATGGCCAGCGACACCATGCGCCCGGGTGAAACGCGTCACGGCGAGCAGCGCCATCGCGGCACTGTCCTGGTCGGTGGTGCCATTCTGGGTGCCGCTTTGGCGGCCCTGCATTACGCCGGTTTCGCCGCCTTGCGCCTGCCTGCGGCCCTCGATTTCAACAGCCAGGCAGTAGGTGCTTCGATCATCCTCGTCATCGCTTGCGGCATCGCCGCCGCCTGGCTGTTGCAGCGGCGCGACGACCTGATCCATCGCTGCCTCGCGGCCGCTGTCTTCATGGCCGGTCTCATTGGCCTGCAGGCGCTTACCATGGCGACGGCGCAGATCCATGTCGCCAGCGGTGCTGATCTGGCTGCTGCCGGCTTTGCCCAGAATGCGCCGGGTCTCGTCCTGTCGCCATTCCGCCTGGCGGTGGCGATGAGCATCGCCACCGTCATGTTCCTTGCCGCCGGCCTGGCCGCCGCTTTGGTCGACCAGCATCTGGTTGCCGAGCACAAGCGTGAAGCGGCCCGCCTGCGGTTGTCGGAAATCCGGCTGCGGCAATTGGCCGACGCCACCTTCGAAGGCATCGTGCTGCATCGCGATGGCTGGGTCATCGACGCCAATGCGGCGATCTGCAGCATGCTCGGCCTCAGTCTGAAACAGATCGTCGGCCACAATCTTCTGGAACTGGTCGCCGATGGTGGCCATGCCAAGGTGACGGCGCAGCTGAACGCCGTCAAAGCCGCCGTGCATCCCTCCGGTGGCGCAGAGGCGGAAGAGCCGATGGAGATCAGCCTGCGCCATGTCGATGGCCGGCTGGTGCCGGTGGAATGTCTCGGCCGCAGGCTGGAAGGCGAGGGCGGCGATCTCCGGGTTATTGCCGTGCGCGATATCAGCGAACGCAAGGCGGCAGAAGAACACATCCGCCACATGGCCAATCACGATGCGCTGACCGGCCTGCCCAACCGTACCCTGTTCCAGGACCGCCTGACCCAGGCAGTGGCGCGCAGCAAGCGCGGCACCTCGACGGCGGCCCTGCTCTGCCTCGATCTCGACCGCTTCAAGAACGTCAAC
>DATMUQ010000443.1:0-2205 GCA_035563795.1 Terriglobales bacterium
TCAACTGCTCCTGGGTGCGGCAAAAACCTATACCGCAGCGGGCAAGCCCACGGGCTGCCTCTTCGTCAGCGGCGCGCTCGCCACCTCGCCCCAGGCCCAGGCGATTGGCGATTTGTTGAAGTCCTGGCGCCACCAGACCGAAGCCGCAATCGCCGCGCGCCTCGCCCAAGGCCAGGCGGCAGGCGACCTGGCGGCGGAGCTTAAGATCGCCGAGCTTGCGAAATACATCGCCAGTGTCATGAACGGCATGTCGATCCAGGCCCGCGACGGCGCTTCCGAAGCGGAGCTCAGGGGGCTCGCCGAAACCGCCCTCGCCGCCCTACCCCTTGGCACAGGGGCTGTACCTCAGCAGAAGCAACGCAGCCGCGCCGCTGGCCGGCCGGCCTGATGGGACTGCCCATCAGTTCAAACCGTGACATCTGCAGCGGTGAATGTTCGTGAGAGGCGTGCCGGGGCGTTACTTCGCGTCGGCGCCGGTCTTGATGATGTAGAGCTTGCGCGTGCGCTCGAGGATGCGCCATTCGCCGGCCCAGCCCTGCGGCAGGACGAGAAGATCGCCCGGTCCCAGGATCTCGGTCTTGCCATCGACATGGCGCATTTCCACCCGGCCGGAGATGATGTGGCAAGTTTCCGAGGATTTGGTGCGATCGGCGGTGAAGCGGCCCGGCGTGCATTCCCAGATACCAATGCTCATCGATCCATCGACGGATTCAAAGAGGGTGCGCGCCGCTTCCTGCTGGTCGCCTTCGAGGCAGGTCGGCTTCGGCGCAAAGGGGCCGATATCGGCGCTGGCGAGATCCTTGAAAGTCGAAAAATCGATCATGACCCATCCTTCATGAAATGGCGGTACGCGGAATTGCAGTGCGGTAGTGCCGGTCAGTGACCGGTGATGCTGTCGGCGAAATGCGCCAGTTTGGAAGTGTGATCGAGGCCATTGGCCTCGCGCCGGTCGGCAATATGGTAGAGCTGGTACATCGAATGCACGCCGAGCCAACGGAACGGCTCGGGTTCCCAGCGGCGCACCTGGCGGTTGACCCAGGGCAGGCGCACCAGTTCGGTGTCACGGCCGAGAATGAGATCCGTCAGCGTGCGGCCGGAGAGATTGGAGCTGGAAACGCCGAGGCCGACATAGCCGCCGGCCCAGGCGATGCGCGTCCTGCTGTCGAGCCCCGCCGTCGTGCACCAGTCGCGCGGCACGCCGAGCACACCGCACCAGGCATGGTCGATGCGGAGCTTCGCGGTCTGCGGCAGCAAGGTGGTCAGGATGGTGTACAGCTGGTCAATGGTCGCCTGCTGCGTCTGGCCGTTGACATCGGTGCGCGAGCCATAGCGATAGGGCACGCCGCGCCCGCCCATGGTGATGCGGCCCTCGCGCGTGCGCTGGGCATAGCAATAGGCATGGGCAGCATTGCCGAGGAGCTCATGGCCCTGCCAGCCGATCTCTTTCCACAAAGCCTCAGGCACAGGCTCGGTGACGATCTGCGCGCTGTTGAGCGCCAGCCAGGTGCGTTCCTCGCCGGGAATGCCGGCGGTGAAGCCTTCGGTCGCCCGCACGATGGTCTCGGCCTCGACGATGCCGCGATCGGTCGTGACCCGACCCTTCTCGATGCCGGTAACAGCAGTCTTCTCGTAGATCTTCACACCCAAGCGCTCGACGGCGGCGGCGAGGCCGCGCACCAGCTTCGCCGGCTGCACCCGCGCCTGGCCATGGATCACATAGCCGCCCATCACATTCTTGATGTTGATGCGCGCCTTGGCCGCCGCCGCATCCAGCACCTCGACCCGGCCTTTGTCACGGTCCCAGCTACGGATCTCTGCGCATTCCGCCAGTGCCCGGTCGAGCTGCGCCTTGTTGGTGGCGACGGTGAGGTTGTCGACCCGGATGATATCGGCGTCGATCCCCTCCTCCGTGGCGACACGGATCACCTCATCCACCGTCCCCGCCATCGCCGCCTGCATGGCGACCACACCTTCACGGTTCGAGGTCTTCAGGTATTTCTCGCGCGACCAGCTGAAGCCGCCCGACAGCCAGCCACCATTGCGCCCCGAGGCGCCGAAGCCGGCGAATTCGCGCTCGATGAGGACGATGTTCAGGCCCGGCTTGGCCTTCTTCAGGTAATAGGCGGTCCACAGCCCGGTATAGCCGGCGCCGACGATCGCCACATCGGCGGTGATATTGCCCGGCAGAGGCGGACGCGGCGCCGG
>DATMUQ010000444.1:0-3227 GCA_035563795.1 Terriglobales bacterium
CCAGAAGAAGCGGATGCGTGAACAGCCGTCTTGCCCGTATCGCCAGTCTCAACATGCTCTGTCATTCCGCCTGATCATTGCCGTCAGTCTAGAGTGCGATCGTTCTTGGCGGAAGCAGGCCTGCTTTCGCCAAGAACGTGAATCGCCCTCTATCTTATTGAGGAGAGCTGGGAAGGGCGATGCCAGCCGCAAGCGGGCCCGGCAATGCCGCCGCCGGGGCACGCTGGCCGCGAGGTGTCGATCGCGTTCCATTGCCTGGCAGCAATTCAGTGGTTATATTTTCATCTAAGTCATTGGTTAGAATTAATTTATTCATAGGTATTATAATACCGCTATAATGGTATTGTAATAAGGTATAGTAACTTATTGATTTATCTTGATTTTATTTGTTTGACGCGTGCTTTTGCCTCCTTTATACCCAGCCGCGATCAGCCGGGTATCGGAGGAGGGTTCCTCTTGCGCCGGCCGAACCCGGAAAAGTAAGCGAGCGAACAATGAAGACCTATTCCGCTAAGCCGTCCGAGGTGGTCAAGAAGTGGGTTGTGGTCGATGCCGAAGGCGTCGTTCTCGGCCGCCTGGCGTCGATCATCGCCAACCACCTGCGCGGCAAGCACAAGCCGAGCTTTACGCCGCATGTCGATTGCGGCGACAACATCATCGTCATCAATGCTGCCAAGGTGAAGGTCACCGGCAACAAGCTTGAAGACAAGGTGTTCTACTACCACACCGGCCATCCCGGCGGCATCAAGGAGCGTCCGTGGGGCAAGATCCTCGGCGGTGCGCATCCGGAACGCCTGATCATCAAGGCGGTGGAGCGCATGGTTCCGCGTGGCCCGCTCGGCCGCCAGCAGATGAAGAATCTGCGCGTCTATGCCGGCACCAGCCATCCGCATGAAGCCCAGCAGCCGGCCGTCCTCGACGTCGCGGCGATGAACCCGAAGAATAAGCGGAGCGCCTAAGATGAGCGAACAACGCATTAGCGATCTCAAGGATCTCGGCGCCGCCACCAAGGCCGCCACTCAGGCCTCTGCGCCGGCCGCCGCGCCGAAGCATGAGCGCCAGGTCGATGCCCAGGGCCGTTCCTATGCCACGGGCAAGCGTAAGGACGCCATCGCCCGCGTCTGGATCAAGCCGGGCAGCGGCAAGATCACCGTCAACGGCCGCGATGTTGCCCAGTACTTCGCCCGTCCGGTGCTCCGCATGGTCGTCAACCAGCCCTTCGGCATCGTCAATCGCGCCGGCCAGTTCGACGTGGTTGCGACGGTGGTCGGCGGCGGTCTCTCCGGCCAGGCCGGTGCGGTACGTCACGGCATCAGCAAGGCGCTGACCTATTTCGAACCGGCTCTGCGTGGCGCCCTGAAGCATGAAGGCTTCCTGACCCGCGACAGCCGTACCGTCGAGCGTAAGAAGTACGGCCGCGCGAAAGCCCGCCGCAGCTTCCAGTTCTCGAAGCGCTAAGCGCCTCGGTATCGAATACTGGAAAAGGGCCGCGGCTTCCGCGGCCCTTTTTCTTTGCGCTGCTTCCCGGTGTCGCGTGCTTCGCAGTGTCGCGATCATCAGTGTCGCGGTATTTTCGTTTGAAAGCAGCGACAGCATCGACTAGCTGTCGATAAGAGGAAACGGGACACGCCGCCGGGAAGCGGCGGGGCACCCAGAATGGAGCTGAAGATGGCCAAGGTATTCATCGACGGTGAAGCAGGCACGACCGGTCTCGGCATTCGCGAGCGTTTGGTCGATGTTGCCGGGATCGAGCTTGTGAGCCTGACCGGCGAGCGGCGCAAGGATCCGGCTGCGCGTCGCGAGATGATGGCCGAGGTCGATGTCGTGGTGCTGTGCCTGCCGGACGAAGCGGCGAAGGAATCCGTGGCCCTGGCGGCCGAGCTTGGCGCCAAGGCGCCGAAGATCCTCGATGCCAGCACGGCACACCGGGTCGCTGAAGGCTGGACCTATGGCTTTGCCGAACTGGTCGTCGAGCAGGCCGAGGCGATCCGCCACGCCCAGCACGTCTCCAATCCGGGCTGCTATCCGACCGGCGCCATCGCCCTGCTGCGGCCGCTGGTCGACCACGGCATCATTCCCCAGGACTATCCGATCACCGTCAATGCCGTCAGCGGCTATTCCGGCGGCGGCAAGTCGATGATCGAAGCGCATGAGCGCGATCACGGCCCAGCTTTCGAACTCTATGGCCTCGGCCTCGAGCACAAGCATGTGCCGGAGCTGATGAAATACGGTAACCTCACCCGGCGGCCGATCTTCGTGCCCTCGGTCGGGCATTTCCGCCAGGGCATGCTGGTCTCGATCCCGTTGCATCTCGACGCGCTGGCGAAGAAGGTTGGCGGTGCTGATCTCCATGACATGCTCGACCACTATTACAAGGGCACGGACCTCGTGCAGGTGGTCGATGCGACCCGCGATGGCAAGCTGGAGCCCGAGGCGCTGAACAATTCCGATGCGCTGGAACTGCGGGTCTATGCCAATGACAAGCGCGGCCATGCCGTGCTGGTGGCGCGGCTCGACAATCTCGGCAAGGGTGCCTCGGGTGCCGCCGTGCAGAACATCAAGCTGATGGCCGGCCTGTCCGGCTATTGAGGAGACCGCCATGTCAGGTCTGATCAAGCGCTATGCCGGCATCATGCCGAAGATCGCCGTCGATGCCTTCATCGCCGAGACGGCGACCGTCATCGGCCAAGTGGAGATCGGCGCCGGCAGCTCGGTCTGGTATGGCTGCGTGCTGCGCGGCGACAGCAATGTGATCCGCATCGGTGCCCGCACCAATATCCAGGACGGCACCATCATCCACGTCAATCACGAGCGGGAAGGGGCCGCCGGCACCCGGACGACGATCGGCGATGACATTACTGTTGGCCATATGGCGCTGCTGCATGCCTGCACGCTGGAAGACGGCTGCTTCATCGGCATGAAGGCCTGCATCATGGATGGCGTGGTGGTGGAAAGCGGCGCCATGGTGGCGGCCGGTGCCCTGGTGACGCCTGGCAAGCGGGTGAAGCGCGGGGAACTCTGGGCCGGCAGTCCGGCCAAGTTCATGCGCGCTTTGACCGAGAAGGAAATCGCCTATTTCGCTTATTCAGCGGAACACTACGCCGAGCTCGCTGCCAGCTATCGCCAGGATTAACGGCGCGTAGCTGGCAGCGTGCCGCCCCCTTCAGCCGGCGCGTAGATCCATCAGGAAATTGTCCACTTCGGTCTGCAGGCCCTGCGACTGGCGG
>DATMUQ010000445.1:0-3657 GCA_035563795.1 Terriglobales bacterium
GCCGGCCGTCGGGGCAAAGCGCGGGCAAGGGCGGGAAGCCGGGCCGGGTCGATGGGTGCCGCAATGACGTCGATCGGAATCTCGATATGGACCGGCCGGGGACGTGCGCTGGCGAACAAGGCGAAAGCGCGCGCCATGACCTCGGGCAGCTGCTCGGGATGCAAAATAGTGTGGCTGAAGGCCGCCACGCCGCTCACCATGTCGCGTTGCGACCGCAATTCATGCAGCCGGCCTTCGGCCATGCCGAGATGTTCGGTGCGATTGACACTGGAAATGACCAGCATGGGAATGGAATCGGCGTAGGCCTGGCCCATGGCGGTGAGGATGTTGGTCATGCCGGGGCCGGTGATGATGAAGCAGGCGCCGGGCTTGCCGGTCACGCGGGCATAGCCGTCGGCCATGAAGCCAGCGCCCTGTTCATGGCGCGGGGTGATGTGGCGCATGCTGCTGCCGGCCAGGCCGCGATAGAGCTCCACGGTGTGGACACCGGGAATGCCGAAAACCGTGTCGATACCATAGGCTTCCAGCAGCTTTACGACGAATTCACCGCATGTGGTCATGGCCAGTTTCCATACCGTTTGGTCTCAGCTGCCGGGATACTGCCTTGCTGGACCCGGCGATACGATACAGAATGGCCGAACGTTACTTCGATGCCGGTCAATGTGAGAGAATGACATGCTTGCCAATCTCAGCGACGGGGATATTCGGCTGCTGCGCATCTTTGCGAAGGTTGTCGAAGCTGGCGGATTTTCGGCGGCCCAGATCGATCTCAATATCAGCCAATCGACCATCAGCACCCATATGACGGCGCTTGAGCAGCGCCTCGGCGTGCGCCTGTGTCAGCGTGGTCGTGCCGGCTTCAGCTTGACGGAAAAGGGCCAGCGCATCTATCAGGCCAGCCAGCGTCTCTTCGCCTCACTCGATGAATTCCGTTCGGAAGCTGGTGCCGTTCGCAACCGACTGGTCGGCAAGCTCACGATCGGGATTGTCGACAATATCGTCACCAACCCGGCGTCACGCTTGCATCAGGCGATCAACACCATGAATACCCTGGCGCCGGAGGTGGAAATGGCGGTGCTGGTCTTCTCGCCGACCGAATTGGAGCGGGCGGTACTCGATCGGCGCTGCGACCTTGGTTTCGGGGCCTGTGGCCGGCATTCACCTTATCTCGCTTACGAGGATGTCTTCGAGGAGCGTCAGGTGCTCTATTGCGGGCGCGGCCATCCGCTGTTCGAGGGCAGCCAGTCAGCCAGCTTGGCGGAACTGAAGGGCCAGCAATTGGTGCGTCGTGCCTATGCGGCACCAGACAACTTCCCGGCCGGCATGCAACTGACCTCGAGCGCGGTCGCCGACCTGATGGAGAGCGTCGCCGCCTTTATTCTGTCCGGTCGCTATATCGGCTTTCTGCCGCAGCATTTCGCCCAGCAATGGGTGGACCAGGATCTCATGCGCCCCTTGCTGGAGCGCAAGCTCGGCTACCAGAATCCGATCTATCTGACGACGCGCAAGACCGAGCAGCAGACGCCGATCCTGGCAGCTTTCCTCAAGGAACTGATGCGGGCGCATCAACCGGCGGCGGTCACCAAAGAGAAACGGGTCCGACGGGCTGGTTGAGGTGACGATAGGGGCGCCGACGAGGCTTCCGGGCAGAATCAGTGTGCCAGGATTTGCCCCAGGAACAGCTTGGCGCGGTCGCTTTTCGGCTGGCTGAAGAATTCGCTGGGTGGTGCCGTTTCGATGATCTGGCCATGGTCCATGAACACCATGCTGTCGGCGACCGTCCGGGCAAAACCCATTTCATGGGTGACGCAGATCATCGTCATATGTTCTTCGGCCAGGCTCACCATGACATCGAGCACCTCCTTGATCATCTCCGGGTCAAGGGCGGAAGTGGGTTCGTCGAACAGCATGACCTTCGGCTTCATGCATAGAGCCCGGGCAATGGCGACACGCTGCTGCTGGCCGCCGGATAGCTGGCGCGGATATTTATGCGCCTGCTCGGGGATTCTGACCCGGTTGAGGAAATGCATGGCCAGTTCCTCGGCTTCCTTGGCTGCCATCTTGCGCAGGCGCCGCGGTGCCAAAGTGAGATTTTGCAGGACGGTCAGGTGCGGGAACAGGTTGAACTGCTGGAACACCATGCCGACTTCCTGGCGGATCTTATCGATATGCTTCATCTCGGCGGTCAGTTCGGTGCCATCGACCAGGATATGTCCCTGCTGATGTTCCTCGAGGCGATTGATGCAGCGGATCATGGTTGACTTGCCGGAGCCTGAGGGGCCGCAAACGACGACCCGCTCGCCTTTATTGACCTGCAGCGAGACATCCTTCAGGACCTGGAACTCGCCATACCATTTGTTGACATGATGCAGCTCGATCATCGACATGGTCTTGCTCCTGATACCTTATCCGGCCGCCGCCAGCTTCTTTTCCAAAGCGCGCGCAAAGTAGGTGAGGGGGAAACAGAGGGCGAAATAGATCAGGGTGACCAGGCCATAGATCAAGGTTGGTTCGAAGGTGGCATTGGTCAGGATCTCGGCGGTCTTGGTCAGTTCCTTGAAACCGATGATCGAGGCCAGGGCCGTGCTCTTGACCATCTGCACCAGAAACCCGACTGTCGGCGGAATGGCGAGGCGCAGGGCCTGGGGCAGGATGACAAAGCGCATCTGGTCGAAATAGTGGAAGCCGACGCTGGCGCTGGCATCCCATTGACCGCGCGGCACGGAGTCCACGCAGCCGCGCCAGATCTCTGTCAGATAGGCGCTGGCATAGAAGGTCAAACAGAGCGAGGCACTCAGCATCGGCGAGACATCGAAGCCGAGCAGGGGCAGGCCGAAGAAGACCAGGTAGAATTGCATCAGCAGGGGGGTGCTCTGGAACAGCTCGGTATAAAGCTGTACCAGCCGCCGGGCCAGGCGATTGCCGCCATAACGCAGCATCAGCAGCAGCAGGCCAACAATCCCGCCGCCGACGAAAGCCATCGCCGATAGCAGCACCGTCCAGCGGGCCGCCAGAAGCAGCAGGCGGGCGAGATCATAGAGGCTGAAACTCTCCATTATTGCCGCCCCGCAAACAGCCGCCGGCCGAAGCGCGCCGACAGGCGTCGCAAGGCGACGGCGAGCAGCAGATAGATGACGGTGACGATGAAATAGGTCTCGAAGGAACGGAAATTGCGCGACTGGATGTAGTCGCCGACATGCGCCAGGTCGGTAACCGCGATTTTCGAGACGACGGCGGATTCCAGCATGGTGATGATGATCTGGCTGACCAGGGCCGGATAGACGTTGGCGAGGGCCTGGGGCAGGATCACCAGGGCGAAGACGGTGACCGGGCCAAGTCCCAAAGCAAGACCGGCCTCACGCTGGCCCCGCGCTACCGCCTCGATGCCGGAGCGCATGATCTCGATCGTATAGGCGGTCAGGTTCAGGGTCATGGCCAGCACCGCTGCTTCCAGTGCCGTCATGCGGATGCCCATGCCGGGCAGGCCGAAGAACACGAACAGCATCTGCACGAGGAAGGGCGTGTTGCGGATCAGCTCGACATAGGCCTGGATGGCACGCCTGGCCCAGGCCAGAGCCCCGTGCTTGGGCGCTTCTGCCCGCAACGCACCGCGAGCCGTGGTGGCGCCGCCGATGCTCAGTGCCAGGCCGAGCGTGG
>DATMUQ010000446.1:0-8762 GCA_035563795.1 Terriglobales bacterium
CCCGCCTCACCACCACCGTCAACCGCCTGCTGGAACAGCCGGACCAGATCCCGCTCGAGATCCAGAAGCTGCCGCGCCTCGCCAATCCGGCGGTGCAGGCCTTCCCGGTGGCGCCGCGCGTCCTCATCGATAATCGGGCCAGCGCCACCCATACCCTCCTTGAGATCAACGGCCGCGACCGCCGCGGCCTGGTCTATGCGCTGACGGCGGTCCTGACCGGCCTCAACGTGCAGATCTCCAACGCCAAGATCTCCACCTTCGGCCACCGCGCCATCGATGCCTTCTATGTGAAGGACCAGTTCGGTTTGAAGCTGGAAGCCGACAGCCGGCTGAAGGCGATCCGCGACAGCCTGATGGCGGTGCTGATGGAAGGCGAAACCGAAACCCCGCAAGTCACCGACATGCTACGGCCAAGACGAAGGGCCTGAGTGAGACTCCAGACGCTTCTTCCAATGCCCGCACCGAGTCCTGCTCAATGAAGCCGTTCTTGTGGGTCCCCGGCGAAGGCACTGATGTCCAGGCACTGGAGAGGTTGCGCAAACATTTCAGGCGACCATCTGTACCGATGGGAGAAGCCTGGTTTATGGGCGAGCGGCGCCTGTTCAACGAACTGCTCGGCGATCTCGACAAATTGTCGACCACCGAACTCCAGGACGCTCTGGTCGAGATCGCGTCGGGTACGAGTTCTTTCGGTCCAATGCCAGAGTGGCATGCTTGGTACCATTATCTCCTGGCAATGCTCCTGCCGCGCAACCATGAGTATTTCGTCTCTTATCTGGCTGAGCATTTAATCACCGCCTTTATGGCGATCTATCCGAACGGAACCGGTCGAGAGCCCTATGCGGGATTTCGTGACGACATCCTGGTTACACTGGGGCGGTGCATGATGGATGGTCAATGCTGGAACGGTTCGGAGATTGCGATAGGCCGTGTCTTGCACCGGTCAAATAACAATCCCAACCGCGTGTGGACGTGGTGGGACGCGAGCGGCGACTTCTCTGCGTCGATGTTCTTCTGCCTCAAATATTTGCCGGATGCGTCGCAGGAGTCCTGGTTGCGCTCGGTACTTGCGATTAAATCACCCCATTGGCGCGCGCAGGTGATTGCTTGGTGTGTCGGTGCGGCCGAGCTATTGGATGGCAAGGTGGGCTGGCCTTCACAGCTTCGCGGAGATGCGCGCCCGTCCATCGCCTGGGAATGGTCGCATTGCCTAAAGCCAGAACTGGCCACAGGAGACGATAGCGGGCTGTCGCCAGCGGCAACGCTTATTCCTGAGAATTCACGCTTACGGCTCCTGCAGTTGCTTCATTCGCACTTCAGCGAAGACATCTATCTTGACTGGCTAACGTCGATCTCGACCGTGCCATATCTGCAGGACGAGCTGGCAGAGATTCCTGCCACCTTTGAGCAACTTTATATTCGTTAAACTTATGACCCGTCGTTACTGTACAGCCTGACGGCTCGAATCCAGGTATTTCACCTGGCTTGCAACGGCGCCTGCAATTTCGTCCCCGGCACGATGATGCCGCCGCGGTCGCCGATGGTGATGCTGCCGAAACGTTGCGCGAAAGCCGGCGGCAGTGGCCGTGCATCATTTGCCGCCAGCCACAGGCGTAGCAGATGGCGCCGGCGCTCCGGCTCCGGCCAGTCGATGAAATCGGTGCGGTCATGCAGCAGGTTGTGGTTATGCACCAGCTGGATGTCGCCGGGTTTGAACTCCATGACCATGTTCAGGGCCGGATCATCGGCCAGGGCATCGAACAGATCAAGTGCGTCGACCTGTTGCGCGGTGAGGCGCGGTGCATCGGGGAAACGCTGCGCCGAATCGATATATTGCCGCTGGTAGATGGCGGTCAGCAGGCCCCTATGCCAGTTGAAGACGGGGATGTCGAAATAGGGCTTCTCTCCCGCCGGCACTTCGCCGCGCCGATCGGTGGCGATCGGCTCGAACAGCAGCTTCGCGAGATCAGGTCGCCGCCGACGCATCTCGTTGAAGATGGTGACCGAGCTGACCAAAGCCGAGAGGCCGCCGGAACGCGCGGTCTTCAGGCACAGGAGGCCGACAATGTCGCAGGAATCGGTGTGGAAGGTCTGGCGCTGGTTGGTCTGATAGATGCGGACAGTGGGATCGGTGGCATCGAGACCGAGATCCTGCACGTGGCCGAGCACGTGGCCCTTGGCATTCTGGGATCGGGCGCAGCCGAGATGGGCGCCGAGGCCGAAATAGGCCGTCGCCGCCTCGCGCAAACTCCAGCGATCGACTGGCAGGCCCCGCAGCAGCAGGAAGCCCCGCCCGTTCAGCACCTCATCGCGCACGCGTTCTTTCAGACGGGGACCGAGCGATGGCAGGGTAAAGTCTTTCACCGTGATATCGGCGATGTCGGTATCGCGGGCGATCAGCGCTGTCGTTGCCGCGGCGATCTCCGCGACATCCTTTTCGCTCAGCGCCATCAGCCAGTCGGTGCGGCGCGCCATTTCCGGTCCATACCAGGCGGCAGGCCCTTCCTGTTCCGGCGGCAAAACGACAGCCATGATCAGATTCCTCGATGCGTCAGAATGCCGGCATCCTACGCCTGCGAGAACGCGGCCGCATCTCACTCATTTCTGAGATAAGGAGCCGTCTTCGCCTGGAGCGCCCGCCAGCTGCCGATGAAGCCGACCGCCAGCGTGATCGCCAGGCTGAGGCCGATCACCAAAGCAGCGAGGCCCGGCGGGAAGGACCAGCCGATATCGAGCACGTGCTTGAGGAAGAGATAGGCGGCAAGGCTGCCGATGCCGAGGGCGATGGCGGCACTCACCAGAGCGGCAATGCCGTATTCCCAGAGATAGCCGCGGGCGACATCGCCGGTGGTGCCGCCCAGCATCTTCAGCAGCACGGCTTCATAGATGCGCCGCTCACGGCCGGCTGCGATGGCGCCGGCCAGCACCAGCATGCCGGCTGCCAGTGTCACCGCTGCCGTCACCCTGATGGCGCCAGCTACCGCCTGCAGGATGTCGATGGCACTGGCGAGGGCCTCCTTGACCCGGATCGCCGAGATGGTGGGGAATTGCTGCGAGATGGCGGCGACCAGATCGCCTTCTCGTTCCGGCGGTACCCTCAAAGTGGCGATATAGGTCTGCGGCGCCTTCTGCAGGATGCCGGGCGAGAACACCATCACGAAATTGATGTCGAGCGAGGACCAATCGATCGCGCGCAGATTGGCGATCTTCGCCGCGATATCGCGGCCGAGTACATTGACGGTGATCTCATCGCCGATCTTGAGGCCGAGCCCCTCCGCCGCCTTGGCATCGATCGAGACCAGGGTCGGTCCCTGGTAATCCGCCGGCCACCAGCTGCCGGCGACGAGCTTGGCATTGGCTGGCGCCGTCGCCGCCCAGGTGATGCCGCGATCACCCTTCAGTACCCAAGCGATATCGGCCGGCGGCTTGATATTGTCGGCGGATTGGTCCTTCACCTTGGCGATGCGGCCGCGCAGCATCGGCACCTGCTTCAGCTCGCCGGCGCCGGGATAGGATTTGGCGAACTGGTCGAAGGCCTCGAGTTGTTGCGGCTGGATGTCGATGAAATAGAAGCTCGGCGCCTGGTCCGGCACCGTCTCGCTGAGATCGCGCAGCATGTTGTGCTGGATGAGGGCGATGACCACCAGCACGGTGAGGCCAAGCCCCAGCGACAGCACGATGCTGGTGGTGGGCGATTGCCGGCGGGCGATATCGGCGAGGGCGAAGCGCAAGGCACGCCCTGCCCCCGTCATGCGGCCCCGGGCATAACGCGCCAGCTTCTTCAGCAAGGCGGCCAGAAGATTGAAAGCGAGCAGGGTCAAGGCAGCACCGATGACGAAGCCGCCGGCGAGCTTGAGATTGCTGCCGGCCAGCAAGGCGCTGGCAGCCAGCGCCAGGCCGACCACGGCAAGGATGATACGGT
The DNA here is from genome assembly GCA_035563795.1 of Terriglobales bacterium. Lineage (GTDB taxonomy): Bacteria > Pseudomonadota > Alphaproteobacteria > Dongiales > Dongiaceae > Dongia_B. The sequence continues at coordinate 3,923 of DATMUQ010000446.1, forward strand.
CGCTGCGGGCGAGATCGCCAAGCTCCACCGGTCCGGCGCGGAACAGCTGCGCCGGCTTGACCCGCCTTGCCTTCAGCAATGGCGCAAGGGCGAAAGCAAGCGCCGTCAGCAGGCTGATGCCGGTGGCAACGAGCAGCGGCAGCGGATAGATCGCCGCCAGGACCGGCACGTTGAAGGCGGCCAGTGCATCGCCCAGCAGGAATGGTGAGGCGGTGCCAAGTGCGAGGCCGATGACGATGCCGGCGGCCGACATGATGCCGACCAGCAGCAGATAGAGGGCGAGGACCTGGCCGTTGCTGGCACCGAGGCATTTCAGCACGGCGAGGCTGCGGGCTTTGCCCTCAAGATAAGCGCGCACGGCATTGGCGATGCCGAGCCCGCCGATCAGCAGGGCGCAGAAGCCGACCAGGTTCATGTATTGCGCCGTGCGACCCAGGAAATCGCGCATGCCGCTGGCGGCATCCTCGATGCCCCGGATGCGCCAGCCGGCGCTGGGGAATTGCGCCGTCAATTGGGTCTTCAGCGCATTCGCGTCGATGCCGGGTTTCAGCTTCAGTCTATAGACGTGATAAGCGAGGCTGCCGGGCTGCAGCAGATTGCTGGCGGTGACGGCATCGGGCGCGATCATCAGGCGCGGACCGAGGCCGAAGACCTGCGCCCCACGGTCGGGCTCCTTTTCCAGTACGCCGCTGACGGTCAGCCGCGCTTCGCCGAGCTGCAGCTGATCGCCCGGCTTGAGCCTGAAGCGCTGCTGCAGGGTGGGTTCAATGAGCGCGCCAAATGAACCGTCCGGTCGCCTGGCAAGGGCGGTGGCGAGATCCTGCGGTGGCGAGACCACGGTCTGGCCATAGAGCGGATAGAGATCGTCGACCGCCTTGGCCTCGACCAGAGTCGGCGTTGCTCCATCCGCGCTTGGCTGAACCGGGCGCAGCATCGCCCGCATTTCCAGGCTATGGGAGACGGTGCCGGCGGCTTGCAGTGCCGCCATCTCCTCCGGCGATGTGGTACGATAGACCAGGCGGAATTCGAGATCGCCCCCGAGGATCGCCTTGCCGTCGGCAGCGATGCCGGCATTGATGCCGCTCGACAGCGAGCCGACCGCGGCGATCACCGTGGCGCCGAGTGCCAGGCAGAGCAGGAAGATGCGGAAGCCACGCAAGCCGCCGCGCAGGCTGCTCCGGAGATCGCGGCCGGCGAAGCGAAGGATGGTCATCGCCTGCATGCGATCATTCCCCGCGCGCCGCTCTATTGCCGGCGCCCCGCCGCTCCTCGCTGGCGATGCGGCCATCGGCGAGATGCAGGATACGGTCGCAGCGTGCCGCCAGATCGGGATCATGGGTGATCAGCACCAGGGTCGAGCCCTGCGCCTTGGAGAGCTCGAAGATCAGCTCCATCACCTTCTGTCCGGTATCGTGGTCGAGATTGCCGGTGGGCTCGTCGGCCAGCAGCAGTTTCGGCCGCCCGACCAGTGCCCGGGCCAGGGCCACACGCTGCTGCTCGCCGCCGGAAAGCTGCGATGGATAGTGCCGCAGGCGATGGCCGAGGCCGACCGCTGCCAGGGCCTCGCCGGCGGCATCGAAGGCATCGCGTCGGCCGGCCAGCTCCAGCGGCACGGCGACATTCTCGATCGCCGTCATGGTGGGGATGAGATGGAAGGCTTGGAAGACGATGCCGACCTCGCGCCGGCGCCAGAGGGCGAGCTCATCCTCGCTCATCTGCGTCAGCTCCTGGCCGGTGACGACCACCTGGCCGCTGGTTGCCTGTTCCAATCCGGCCAGCAGCAGCATCAGGCTGGTCTTGCCTGACCCTGACGGGCCAACGATGCCTACGGTCTCGCCGCTGGCGATGGCGAGATCGATGCCGCGCAGGATATTGACCGGGCCGGCATCGCTCGTCAGGCTCAGCTGCAGATCGGCGACGAAAATTGCCGGCTGGGCTGGAAATGCCTGGCTTGGCGACGATATTTGAGCGGACGACGATCCGGATTGCAGCGGCGGGAGCTTCATCTTCATGCGACGGTTAGTAACCTTTCTTCTGGCTGCGGTCTGGTGCGGCGTGGCGGGTCTGGTCGTGGGCGGGACGGCGCTGCCGGCCAAGGCCGACCAGCAGATCAAGCTTCTGGCCTTCGGCGACAGTCTGACGGCGGGTTATGGCCTTTCTGAGGCAGATGGTTTCACCGCGCAACTGGCCGCGGCCCTGGAGAAGATGGGGCGCCGGGTGCAGGTGATCAATGGCGGCGTTTCCGGCGACACGACGTCCGGCGGCCTGGCACGGCTCGACTGGGCGCTCGCCGACCAGCCGCAGGTGATGCTGCTGGAACTGGGCGGCAATGACATGCTGCGCGGCCTGCCGCCGCAGACCACCGCGACCAATCTTGAGCAGATGATCGGCAAGGCCCAACAGGCCGGCGTCACCATCCTGCTGGTCGGCATGCGCGCCGCCCCCAATCTCGGCGCCGATTACCAGAGCCAGTTCGATGCCATCTATCCCAGCCTCGCCAAGCAGCATGACCTTCTCTTCTATCCTTTCATGCTGGACGGGGTGGCCGCCAATCCCGAGCTTCTGCAAGGCGACGGGATCCATCCCAATCCCAAAGGGGTATCGATCATCATCTCCCGCATGATGCCGAGTATCCTGCAGGCCCTCGACAAGGCGCAGAAGCCGGCCGGCTAGGTAGAAGCCCCGCCCGGTTCAGCAATTCTCTCGCTTTCGCCGCTATGAACCGCTCCGGCGGCTGACTATACTTTCGCCGTGGCGGACCGGCCGGCATCTCGGTTGCGTCCTTTTCGATCTTGGGGGATCAATAATGGAATACCGCCGTCTCGGGCGCAGCGATCTGCGCGTCAGCGCCATTTGCCTTGGCACCATGACCTGGGGCACCCAGAACAGCGAGGCCGATGGCCATCAGCAGATGGATTATGCGCTCGACCATGGCGTCAATTTCTGGGACACGGCGGAAATGTATTCGGTGCCGCCGCGCCAGGAGACCTATGGCCGCACCGAGGAGATCATCGGTACCTGGTTCAAGTCACGCGGCAAGCGCGACAAGGTCATCCTTGCCAGCAAGATCGCCGGTCCGGACAGCCGCTTCCCGTTCCTGCGTGATGGCGATCTGCGCTTCGACCGCAAGAACATCAGCGCCGCCGTCGATGCCAGCCTGAAGCGGTTGCAGACCGACTATATCGATCTCTATCAGCTGCATTGGCCGGAGCGCTCGGTCAATGTGTTCGGCCGCCTGCTCTACCAGCACAATGCCGATGAAGTCTGGACGCCGTTCGAGGAAACCCTGGCGGCTTTGGATGAGCAGGTGAAGGCCGGCAAGATCCGCCATGTCGGGCTCAGCAACGAGACCGCCTGGGGCGCCATGTCCTGGCTGAAGCTGGCCGAGCAGGGCCGTGGTCCCCGCATGGTCAGCATCCAGAATTGCTATCACCTGATGAACCGCATGTTCGAGGTCGGTATCGCCGAGGTTGCCATCCGCGAGCAATGCGGCCTGCTCGCCTTCTCGCCGCTGGCGATGGGCACCTTGTCGGGGAAATATCTCGACGGCCAGCGGCCGGACGGCGCCCGGCTGACGCTCTTTCGCTTTTTCGATCGCTATCTCGGCGAGAAGGCCCAGGTGGCGGCGCGGGCCTATGTCGATCTCGCCCGCCGCTACAATCTCGACCCGGCGCAGATGGCGCTCGCTTTCGTCACCAGCCGGCCCTTCGTCACCAGCAACATCATCGGCGCAACGACGATGGAACAGCTCAGGAGCAACATCGCCAGCGCCGATCTGACGCTGTCGGCGGAGCTGCTGGCGGAGATCGAGGCCCTGCACCGGATCCACACGATCCCCTGCCCGTAAGGTTTCCTGTCTGTAACGATCTCAGTGGGTTCCCGCCGGGTCGGTCCTCATGCCGATCCGGCTTTTTCTTATGCTCCCTTTATGCGGCCGGCACCCCTTCTCTCTCGTCTCCTTACGGCCGAAAGGCTCATGTTCCAATCATGAGCCAGTCCGATACATCGCCGTTAAATTTCGCCACGCCGGAATCCGCGGAGCCGCAGGCTTCTCTGCATGAGAATGTGTTGCGGCAGAAGCTGCGGCCGGAGCAGATTTCGCTGCAGGGCATACCGCGCATGGGTGTCGTTTTGCGCGAGATCGGCCTCTGCGTCGCCGTGGCACTTGGTCTGGCGCTGCTCGCGTCGATTTACGTTCATTTCAAAGGCTGAGCAGCCCAGCCGACCAAGGCCTCGCCACGGGCGGGCACGTCACACTCAGCCATTTCCCTGACAGTCCTTTGCATGCTGCCGGCGGCTAGGCCGGCAATCGATGATGTGGCTGCCCATGGGCGCCGCGAGCGAAGGCAAAGGACTGGTAGCTGCGTGGCTTCGGCGGCAGATGGGAACAGCGGTGGATCTCGCCGCCAACCCGACCCAATGGGGTACCGGCGAGGGAGAGGATCTGCAGCCGCTCCGGTTGTTTCTCGCCCGGCATGACCAGGCCGTAGGGGGTCGCCGGCGCGAAGCCGAAGCGCGCATAATAGTCGCTCTCACCCACTAGCAGGACGAGATCGTGACCTGCGCGCCGCGCCAGATCCAGCGTCTTGTCAACCAAGGCGCTGCCGATACCACTGCCGGCATGCTCGGGGGCGATCGCCAAGGGGCCGAGCAGCAAAGCCGCATGATCGGTCTCGCCGATGCTGATCGGCCAATAGCGGATGGCGCCTATTACGCGATCATTGTCGACGGCGACCCAGCTGAGATCGGCAATGGGTGGCGTGCCGATGCGAAACTGATGTGATGTCTTGGCGAAACGGGCCGGTCCGAAGACCTCGGCATATAGACGCTCGACGGCGGG
>DATMUQ010000447.1:0-5618 GCA_035563795.1 Terriglobales bacterium
TGCCAGGAGCGCTGGCTCGCCCGCCATAAGGTACGCCACCACAGCCAGGGATAGAGCATCAGCGGAATGAACAGCAGGCTCCAGAACTCCCGGCGCGATGCCTCGGTCGCCGGATCGAGCCAGCCATTGCCGAAGCGAAAGACCTGGTCGAGCGCGTCGGCCTGACTGAGCCAAACCAGCATCGCGGCCAGCGGCGGCAGCAAAGTGATGATCAGCAGGCTGGCCCATTGCCGCCAATTCACCGGCGTGGTGCGGTCGAGCACGGGCAGGAGCAGGAGGCTGAGCGGCAGGATCAGCGCATAGGCCCAGCCATTGGTCAGGATGATGACGATCTGCGTCAGGGCGATGCTGAGCAGCGATAGCAGGCGCTGGAACAGCGGTAGGGGCGTCAGCCAGAGCCGCACCATGATGGCAAAGCCGCCGGCGATGAAAGGTTGGCCGAGCGGCTCCGGCGCGATCATCGTGAGCATGATGGCAAAGCCGCCAAGGCCGATCAGCAGGATGCGGGAAAAATGCGCCGTGCTGTTGCGATGCGGCCAGAGAATGAGGGCGATCCGGCCGATCAGCCAGATATTGACCAACCCGGCCAGCGGCGACAGCAGGCGCGGCCACCAGGTGACGATGTCGAAGATCTTCCAGCCGCCGATGATGAGCCAGAACGGCAAGGGCGGCATCTGCGGCGCCGGCAGGTTGTTGCGCAAGGGCACCCACAGGCCGTCGGTCCACATATGCCAGGCGGCGGCCAAGGTCTCCAGCTCCACCGGTGCTGTCGGCGGGCGCCAGCGGAAGGCGCCGATCGTCAGCAGCAGCCACAGGCAATAGGGCGCGATGCCGCCGACCCGCTGCAGGATCAAGGGCAGGGCCTTGCCGGGCTCCGGTGATGTCTGCACGGTCTCACTGGTCATGCAGCTTCCGTCGTCATTGCCATCGCACCATCTGCCCACGCGCTTTCTTAACGCGTGCCCTCTTTTAACATCCCGGCCAGGGGTTTCCCTAGCTGCAAAAATAAATCGGGAAACCGGGCTGCAAGGGAACGACAGCAGCCGGGCGAAAAACGCAGCAGATTCCGGTTGCCAAGCTGGCTAAGATCCTGGCACTGCCTAGAGTGCGATCGTCTCTAGCGCAACGGGGCAGGTGGCGGCGGGGGCCGATCATGGGCCGCAGCCTTACCCACCCCACAGGGTTCAACAGCGTATCAGGAGCTGTCATCTTGCTCGACCATCTTGTCGACCGTGCGACCAATGCCGTGCCGGTCACCCCCCTCCGCGCCGCAGATCTTGCCGCCTGGCTGAAATTGCAGCCGGCGGCCGCGCAACGTTGGGTCAAGGCGCTGGACTTCCAGGCCAAGCCCGGCAGCACCTGCCTGCTGCCGGGCACCGATGGCAAGCTGGAGCGGGTGCTGCTCGGTATCGAGGAAGGGACGGATCGCTGGTCCTCGGCGGCTCTGCCAGGGAGCTTGCCTGCCGGCACTTATGAGCTTGATCCCGATGCGTCCTGCGATACCACGTTATTCGCCTTCGGTTGGGCGATGGGCGGCTATCGCTTCCGGCGCTATCGCAGCGAGGCGGCCAGCCCGCTCGCCAAGCTGGTATGGCCGAAAGAGGCTGACCGGGCCTTGGTACGTCGCCTGGCCGCGGCCCTGGGGCTTGCTCGCGATCTCATCACCACCCCGGCCAGCGATATGGGGCCGGCCGAACTCGGCGCCGCGGTCAAGGCTGTCGCCAAGACCTATAAGGCCAAGGTCAAGGAAATCGTCGGCGACGATCTCCTGAAACAGAATTATCCGACCATTCACATGGTCGGTCGGGCGAGCAGTCGGGCACCGCGCCTGCTTGATCTGCGCTGGGGCTCGGAAGGACCGAAGCTGACCCTGGTCGGCAAGGGTGTCTGCTTCGACACCGGCGGCCTGGACCTCAAGGGCGGCAGCTATATGCGCCTGATGAAGAAGGATATGGGTGGTGCGGCGCTGATGCTGGGCCTCGCCCAGGCGATCATGGATGCGAAGCTGAAGCTGCGCCTGCGTCTTCTCATTCCGGCGGTGGAGAACAGTGTCTCCGGCAATGCCATGCGACCGCTCGATGTGGTCAAGACGCGCAAGGGCCTCACTGTCGAGATCGGCGATACCGATGCGGAAGGCCGCCTCATCCTCTGCGATGCTTTGGCCGAAGCGGAAAGCGACAAGCCCGATCTGATCATCGATGCCGCCACCCTGACCGGTGCCGCCCGCGTTGCCCTCGGCACGGAAATGCCGGCGCTCTTCGCCACCAAGGATGCGACCGCCGAGGCCCTGCTGCAGCAGGGCAAGGGCCAGGAAGACCCGCTCTGGCGCCTGCCGCTCAACAAGGCCTATCGCCGCATGCTCGACAGCAAGGTGGCCGATATCAATAACTGCTCGGAAAGCGGCTATGCCGGTGCCATCACGGCAGCGCTCTATCTGCAGGAATTCGTCAATCCCGATACCGACTGGATGCATATCGACACCATGGGCTGGAACCTGATGTCGCGCCCCGGCCGGCCGGAAGGTGGCGAGGCCTTTGGCCTGCGAGCGCTCTATGCTTTCATCGCCGACTGGTCGCAGCCGCAGCAGAAGAAGAGCCCGGCCAAGATCATCGCCAAGGCGCCGGCAACGCGCCCGGCCCCGCGCAAGCCGCAGGTATCGCGCCTGCGTCGGCGCTGACAATTTCGGGTTACCAAAGAAAAAGCCCCGATCCGCGGATCGGGGCTTTTTTATTGTTCGGGACCGGCCTTACTGCGTGGCCACGGTGACGCCGGCGCCGATCATCATGGTGCCGGCGGTGCGGTTGACCAGCTTCAGGTAGCGGCGATTGCCGAGGAAGCCACGGGCCTGGGCGGCAACCAAGGCGTAACTGGCGATGATGCCGCCCACCAGCAGCACGACGATGCCGGCCATGGCGAGTGCGGTCGGAAAGGTCAGGCGCTGCAGGTCGATGAAGGTCGGCAGCAGGCCGGCATAGAAGGCGATGGTCTTCGGATTGCCGAGGGTGACGCCGAGCCCGGCCAGCAGATTGCCGAGATGGCTGCGCTGTGACCGGACGACTGGAGTGTTGGTCTGCTCCAGTGCCGCCGCCGGCGTGAGATCGACCTTGGCGCGCCACAATTTGACACCGAGCCAGATCAGATAGGCGGCACCTGCCAGCTTCACGATGAAGAACAGCTCGCCCATGCTATGGGCCAAGGCGGCCATGCCGAGGATGGCGGCGGTGAAATACACCAGATCGCCGATCACCAACCCGCAGGTCATCGCCAAAGCCGCCTTCAAACCGCGGCCGATGGCGCAGGAAACGACGGCCAGCACGCCCGGCCCGGGAATGCCGGCGGCGATCGCCAGGGCAACGGCAAAGACCAGCAGGCTCTTCACATCCATGATCGGTTTCTCCCCTTTATCGCCTTCAGGCTAGTCGCCGGCCCGGCCGTGGACAAGGGTGGAATGGTTCACCCGGCCGGGCAACCTAGCTACTGGCCTTGCGGCGGATACTTAACCTGGTTCGGTTTATTGACTGACCACGGCGATACCGGCGCCGATCATCATGGTGCCGGCGGTCCGGTTGGCGATCTTCTGATAGCGGCGATTGGTGATCAGCCGCCGCGCCCGGGCGGCGAGCACGGCATAGGCGCCCGGGATGAGGCCGATGGTCAGGCAGACGATGCCGTTCATGGCGAGGATCATGGCCGGTGTCAGGTGGCTGAGATCGATGACGCTGGGCAGCAGGCTGGCATAGAAGATCATGGTCTTCGGATTGCCCAGCGCCGTGCCGAAGCCGATCAACATGCTGCTGAAGAAGCTGCGACTGGTATGCATCGTCTCACTCGCGGTTTCATCACCGACGGCAAGGCCGCCGCGGGCCCGCCATAACTGGATGCCGAGCCAGATCAGATAGGCGGCGCCGGCCAGCTTGATGACGAAGAAGAGCTCACCGAGATGGAGGGCCAGAGCAGCGAGGCCAAAGACGGCAAGATTGAAATAGATGAGATCGCTGATGATCTGGCCGCAGACGATGGCGCCGGCCAAGCGGAAACCGCGGCCGATGGCGCCGGAAACGACGGCAAGAATATCGGGACCGGGCAGGGCGGTCGCCAGGCCCAAAGTGGCGGCAAAGAGCAGCAGGCTTTTCACATCCATGACGGCGTCCCGAATGCAGCAGGCGAGAGATCAGGCGTCGAGCTTAATAGCCGCGGGTCCGGTCGACAATATGCTGCAACGGCAGGCCTGCCGTGTGATTGCGGATCTGCTGGCGGATCGCCGTTGCCGCTGCCTTGGCATCGGTGAAGCTGGCATTATGCGGCGTGACGAAGAGCCGTTCCTGCCGCCAGAAGGGGTGATCCGGTGGCAAGGGCTCGGTCTGGAAGACATCGAGTGTGGCCGAGCCGATGCGGCCCGATTTCATCGCCGCCAGCAGATCGGCTTCATTGAGCTGCGCGCCGCGGCCGGCATTGATGATGGCAGCACCCATCGGCAGATGGGCAAAGAAATCGGCATTGAGGAGGCCGCGCGTCTCCGCCGTCAGCGGCAGCAGGCAGAGCACGATCTCGCAGCCGGCGAGGAAGGCCGGCAAGCTGTCGATACCGGCAAAGCAGTCGACGCCATCGACCTTTTTCGCACTGCGGCTCCAGCCGCGCAGCTTGAATTTGAATGTCGTTAGGTGGGCGGCGACGGCCTGGCCGATCTCGCCTAATCCCATGATGCCGACGCTGCGGTCCCAGGGTGCCGGATAATATTGTTCCAGCCAGTGACGGCGGCGCTGCGCGTCCTCGGTCTCCCAGAAGCGACGGTGATGATAGAGCACCTGCCAGAGGCAATATTCCACCATGCCCTGGGTGAGGCCGGGATCGACCATGCGGACCAGCGGCACGCCTGCCGGCAAGGTGGGGTCGGCGAGAATGCCATCGACACCGGCGCCGAGGCCGAAGATCGCCTGCAGCTTGGGTAGTTGCTGCAGCTCACCGGGTTGCGGCTTCCAGGCCAGCGCATAGCGGATGCCGGCCCGTTCCGGCTCGGGTGGCAGGTGATCGACCAGCCGCAGTTCCGGCGCCACCTCGGCAAAGACCCGGTGCCATTCCGCCGCCCGGGAGCCGATGCCGGCAAAGTACAGGGCGGGAGATGTCGTATCTGTCATTGCTGCACCAATTCGCGGTGAATGACCTTGTGCTGCAAGGCGGCGGCCAGCAGCGCCTTGGTGTAATCCTGTTGCGGCGCCTCGAAGATCTGCTCGACCGGCCCGGCCTCGACGATGCGGCCTTGGCGCATGACGAGGACTCGGTCGCTCATCGCCCGGATCACCCGCAGGTCATGGCTGATGAAGAGATAGGCCATGTCATGGCGCTGCTGCAGGTCGCGCAGCAGGTCGACGATCTGCGCCTGCACCGACATGTCAAGCGCCGAGGTCGGCTCGTCCAGCATCAGCAGCTTCGGCTTCAAGATGAGGGCGCGGGCGATGGAGATACGCTGGCGCTGGCCGCCGGAGAATTCATGCGGAAAGCGGTGCCGCATCTCCGGTTCCAACCCGACTTCCTCCAGGGCGGCGATCACTGCTGCCTCGCGATCGGCCGGTGTGCTGCCGGGGGCATGCACCAGCAGGCCCTCAGCGACGATGTCGCCG
>DATMUQ010000448.1:0-3164 GCA_035563795.1 Terriglobales bacterium
CTTCGTCGCCGCCCCGGCCTCCTGCTCTCGCAGGATCCCGATAATCTGCTCTTCCGTGAACCTTGATCGCTTCATCGTCCGTCTCCTTCTTCAAGGACGGACTCTACCCAAAAATGGAGGAGTTTGCGGGGCTCAGGTCACGATTGAAGCAGAACAATTTAAGCCAGCTAGTCTCGACGAGGATCTCAAAAATACTCGACGGATTTTTGAGGTTTTGAGCTTAGCGACAGAGAGAACTAATGGCCGACTTCAAATTATACTAACTGAACATGCGGATCAGACGACTTGGTCTGGGATAAGAGGTATCAATCTTGTCGCGAATTGGCATGGCGACAGCGCGAGAACAGATTATTTGATCCCCAGAGATTGGATGACAGCTTGAAATTTGACTAAGAAGCGTTTGCTAACTTTTGAATAAGTAAGTCGGGGTGGATATCCACCCCGCTTACCCAGTGGTTTACTTGCCGGCAAAGGCCTTGCGGAGTGCGGCGGTCGCCTGGTCGACGGCCCCCTTGGCGGCGGGGGTATCGGCCACGGCATTCAGCATGACGAAGTCATGGATCGTGCCGTTATAGCGGACCGCGGTGACGGTGACGCCAGCCTGGGCGAGCTTGCGGGCATAGGCCTCGCCTTCGTCGCGCAGCACGTCATTCTCGTCGGTGATCACCAGCGCAGCAGGCAGGCCCTTCAGCTGCTCGAGCGAGGCATTGAGCGGGGTGACGGTCGGCTGCTTGCGGGCCGCCTCGTCCGGCAGATAGGCGTCCCAGAACCACTTCATCGCCGCCTTGGTCAGCCAGGGGCCGTTGGCGAACTGGGTGTAGGAACCGTCCTCGAAATTGGCATCGGTCACCGGATAGAACAGCACCTGATAAGCGATTTTAGGAGCGCCGCTGCGTTCCTTGGCGAGCAGGGCGACCACGGCAGTCATGTTGCCGCCGACGCTGTCGCCGGCAATGGCGAGGCGCTTCGGATCGACATTGAACTCCTTGGCATGCTCGGCAACGTATTTGGTGGCGGCGTAATCCTGCTCGATCGCCACCGGATACTTGGCTTCCGGCGAGCGCTCATAATCGACGAAAACCACGGTGGCATGGGCACCATTGGCGATCTGGCGGATCAGCCGATCATGGGTGCTTTCATCACCCAGCACCCAGCCGCCGCCATGGAAATACATCACCACCGGCAGGGTGCCCTTGGCGCCGGCGGGACGGACGACATAGACCTTGGTCTTGCCGGTCGGGCCGACGGGCAGGGTCTTCGCCTCGATATCAGCCGGCAGCTTGGCGACCGGGCCGGATTGCGCGCCGGCCAGCACGTTGCGTGCATTCGCCGGGCTCAGCGTGTAGATGGCCGCGCCACCTTTGGCGGCAAGCGCGTCGATGAAATGCTGCGTGGTCGGCTCCAAAGTCGCCCCGTCGGCATGGGCGTGCTGGGCGCCGAGGCCGAGCACCAGCGCGGCGGCAAGGGCCAGGGCGGAGGCCGAGCGGGTCAGCACATTGCGGATCTCAGAAGCAGTCGCGGTGGCGGTCAGGCTGCGAGACATGTTGCATTCCTTCGTTGGATTGTGCGGGGTGGTGCCCAGATAGTTGCCGGCAATTAGATTGTGCACAATCTATATTGACGCATGTCTGGCATGCAGTAAATTGATAGCAATTTAATTTTGCGTTATCGAATTTTTCAAATGCCGGAAGAAGCGACAATAGCCGGGCTGAAACACGCGCCTGATAGGTGAAAGGAATCATCGGGCGATGGGCGGTTGCCTGGACGGTTGCTCGATGATTTCGCGGCATTTGCCGGGAGGTCGGATTTGGACGAATGGCGTCATGGCTGCAGCCGATCGGCGGAAAGCGCATCGATAGCCGGTGTCAGGCTTGGTACCAAATCTGTTGCAAAATCAGGGTGTTCCCCGGGCATCGCTTGGGTGCAATGCGGCAGTCGGTGATGGCAAAGCCCGGTGGCGCGAAAGGGTAAGGCGCTGTCGCTGAGCCGCTAGAGCCTGTCGCGTCAAGGTGACGAAATGGCGCCAGAGTCGGACCGAGCTCAATTCCTTCGGTTTCCCAATTCCAAATCATTGAACGAGGCGGTTTTATGGCCACGGCAGAACAGAGCAACACGGAACAAAGTGGCGGTCGGCGCGCCCGCGGCGGCGCGGAAGCCCGTCGTCATGCGCGGCAGAAGCCGCCGATCGTGCAGAACCCCTATATCCGCCGGAACATTCCGCTGGTGACGGTGCTGGACGAGGAAGGCCTCGCCCTGATGGAGCACAATGCCGACACCATCCTGCAGGAAATCGGTATCGAGTTCCGTGACGAGCCGGAAGCGCTCGAGCTCTGGAAGGCGGCTGGCGCCGATGTGAAGGGAACGCGCATCCGCTTCCCGCGCGGCCTTTGCCGCTCGATCGTGCAGAAGTCTGCCCCGCGCGAATACACCCAGTATGCGCGTAACCCGGATCGCAATGTCGTCATCGGCGGCAACAACACCGTCTTCGCGCCGGTCTATGGCCCGCCCTTCGTGCGTGACCTCGACAAGGGCCGCCGCTACGCGACCATCGAGGACTTCCGCAATTTCGTGAAGCTCGCCTATATGTCGCCCTCGATCCATCATTCGGGCGGCACCGTTTGCGAGCCGGTCGATCTGCCGGTGAACAAGCGGCATCTTGAGATGGTCTATACCCATATCAAGTATTCCGATAAGCCCTTCATGGGCTCGGTGACGGCGCCGGAACGCGCCGAAGACACCGTCGCCATGGCGAAGATCCTGTTCGGTGACGATTTCGTCCAGAAGAACACGGTCCTGACCAGCCTGATCAATGCCAATTCCCCGATGGTTTGGGATGGCACCATGCTCGGCGCCATGAAGGTCTATGCCCGCAACAACCAGGCGAGCATTTGCACCCCCTTCATTCTCGCCGGCGCGATGAGCCCGGTGACCGCGGCGGGCACCATCGCCCAGGTGCTGGCGGAAGTCTTGGCTGGCACCTCGACGGCGCAGCTCTACAAGGCCGGCGCCCCGGTGATTTTCGGCGTATTCGCCAGCTCGATCTCGATGCAATCGGGTGCGCCGACCTTCGGCACGCCGGAACCGACCCTGGTGTCGCTGGCTTGCGCGCAGCTGGCGCGCCGCCTCGGCATCCCGTTCCGTACCGGCGGTTCGCTCTGTGGCTC
>DATMUQ010000449.1:0-7911 GCA_035563795.1 Terriglobales bacterium
TATCGAGGGCGCAATCGATCTGCAATTCGAGATCGCGGCTGCGCACCCGCTGCTGGAACAGCCGCTGGATGGAATCAATCAGTGCCAGGACATCGATTTCGCGCCGCTCAAGACGGATATAGCCGGCCTCGATCGCCGCCACGTCGATGACGTCGCTGATCAGCAGCAGCAGGCCCTGGGCTGCATCGAGGATGCTGTTGCTGTAATCGAGCTGGCGCGGATTGAGGGCGCCGAAATATTGCCGGGCCAGCAATTCCGCGTAGCCGATGATGACGTTCAAAGGGGTGCGGAATTCGTAGGAGACATTGGCGATGAATTCCGACTTCAAGCGGTCGGCGGCAATCAGCGCCTCGTTGCGCTCCATCAGCGCCCGCTCCATGTTGATGCTGTCGGTGACATCCGTGTATTTGTAGAGCTTGCCGCCGTCGGGCAGCGGAATGGCGGCGATATCAATGATGCGGCCATCGATGCGTTCGATCCGCAGATTGCGCAATTCGCGGTCGGCGATATTGCCGATGATGCGCAGCCGTAGCGTCCGCCAGTCCTCGCGCGCCGGGAAATGATCGCGCACCATGTCGACGATCTGCGCCACATGCGGCTGGTTAGCGAGCTGCTCATCCGGCAGCTTCCAGAGCCGCGAGAAGGCCGGATTGTGCAGCTTCAAGCGACCATCCTCGCCATAGACGGCGATGCCTTCGTTGAGATGGTCGATGGTTTCCTTCTGCACCTCGATGAGGGTGTTGTAATTGGCCTCCAGCGCCAATTCGTCGGTCACATCCTCGAAGGTCAGGATGACACCGCCCAAGGGATGCGGCGTCGCCACCATGCGGAAGGTGGCGCCGCTCGGCGTATGGATCAGCTCCTCCATCGGCTGGATGACCGTCATCAGGTGACGGGCGAATTCCTGTTTGAAGGAGCGGAAATCGGCCTGCTCGGCGAGACGCCGGCGCTCACGCAGGGCTTCCAGCACTTCCTCGATGGTGGGCTCGGCGCGCAGGAAGCCGCCTTCGAGGCCGAATTGTTCGAGATAGGCGGTATTGAAGAATTTCACCCGGCGGTCGGGACCGAAGATGACGATGCCGGTGCCGAGGCTCTGCAGCACATCGTCATGGGCGGCGATATGGCGCGAGAGCTCGGCCTGGCCGTCTTCCAGCGCCGTCTGGTCGAGGGCATAGCCGATCAGGCTGTTATCGGCGAGCGGGAACTCGTTGAGGTCATAGAGCCGGCGCTGACCGGCGACCACCAGCTGCTGGCTTTCGGATTGCGCGAGCGTGAGTTTCTGGGCCCGGCGCGCCAAGGCACGGGCGGCGGCATTGAGTTCGCGCCCCGGCGGCGGCAATTCGCCCGGCGCTACATCGAGGAGCTGGCCGAAGGCCGGATTGCAATAGGTGATGGCAAGATTGCTGTCGCGCCGCCAGACCGGATAGGGCAGATGGTCGAGGGTCGATGACAGCTCCAGCGCCAGCCGGCGCAACCGCTCCTGCTCCCCGGCAACCTCGGTGACATCGTCGATCCACAGGCTGCGGGCGACACCGAGTCGCTTGCCGCGCAGCCGCAGCCAGGTCTTGCCGTCATGGCGCCGGATCAGAAGGTCGCAGCGCACCGCACCGATGAGGTCGTTGAGCGCCCGCTGTACCCGTGAGGCATCCGACTTGTCGAGCAAGGCCAGGAAATCGGCGGCATCGATTTCGTCGGCCGCAACCGAGAGCAGCTCGCGCGCCACATGGTCAAGGCTGATGCGATCGGTTTCCCACCAGTCCAGGCGGCCGACCGGCAATTGATCGAGGCGCAATTGCATCGCCGTCAGGGCCTGGTCGCGTAGCCGTTTTTCCTGCTGGAACAGATGCATCCGGCCGGCATGCCGGCGGCTGAGAAAGAACGCCGTCACAGCGCCGCCCAAAGCGAGGCCGAAGATCAGGGCCAGGATCAGCGGGCCAATTTCCGCCGGCATGGTGGGTTCGGCCGGCGGCACCGGCGTGGCCGCGGAGGTGGCCTGGGCCAGCGCTTGCGATGCCCCGGCGCCCCAGCTCACCAGGAAGCTCGACAGGAAAAGCGCGGCACGCAGCCCGCGCAGGCGGCATAGCACGCGCCGCGCACAAGACGTCATCGAAAGCGGAATCATATCGCGTCGCGCCACCATTGCGGCGCGACTTTAGCAGGTTAGCGGCGACAGCGCACGATCTGGTTTAAGTTCCCCCGACGCTATCGCCCGGACCGAACCTCTTGGCTCCGAAAGCAAATGGCCTCCCCTCGGCTGGAGGGGAGGCCATCGGACTTATGACCGATCGATGAACCGGCCGGCAGCTTAGTAGCGGTAGTGCTCCGGCTTGAACGGACCGGCCTGGGCGACCGAGAGATACTCGGCCTGCTTGTCGGTCAGCTTGGTCAGCTTGGCGCCGACCTTGGCGAGATGCAGGGCCGCGACCTTCTCGTCGAGATGCTTCGGCAGGACGTAGACCTTGCGCTCATACTTGGCGTGGTTGTGCCAGAGTTCGATCTGCGCCAGCACCTGGTTGGTGAAGGAGGCCGACATCACGAAGCTGGGGTGACCCGTCGCGCAGCCGAGATTGACCAGGCGGCCTTCGGCGAGGACGATCAGGCGGCGGCCATCCGGCAGCTCGACCTCGTCGACCTGCGGCTTCACATTGTGCCACTTGTAGTTCCGCAGACCGGCGATCTGAATCTCGCTGTCGAAGTGACCGATATTGCAGACGATGGCGCGGTCCTTCATCTGGCGCATATGGTCGAGGGTGATGACATCGACATTGCCGGTCGCGGTGACGAAGATATCGCCCTGGGGGGCGGCTTCTTCCATGGTGACGACCTGGTAGCCTTCCATCGCCGCCTGCAAGGCGCAGATCGGATCGATTTCGGTGACCATGACGCGGGCACCCTGGCTGCGCAGCGACGCCGCCGAGCCCTTGCCCACATCGCCATAGCCGGCGACGACGGCGACCTTGCCGGCGATCATCACGTCGGTAGCGCGCTTGATGCCGTCGACCAGGCTTTCACGGCAGCCATAGAGGTTGTCGAACTTCGACTTGGTGACGCTGTCATTGACGTTGATCGCCGGGACCTTGAGCGTGCCGGCCTTGGCCATCTCATAGAGACGATGAACGCCGGTGGTGGTCTCTTCCGAAATACCCTTCACGTTCGCCAGGAGCTCGGGATACTTGTCGTGCATGATCTGGGTGAGGTCGCCGCCATCGTCCAGGATCATGTTCGGGGTCCAGCCATTGGGGCCATGGATGGTCTGCTCGATGCACCACCAGAACTCTTCCTCGGTCAGGCCCTTCCAGGCGAAGACCGGGATATTGGCGGCGGCAACGCCAGCCGCAGCCTGGTCCTGGGTCGAGAAGATGTTGCAGGACGACCAGCGCACTTCGGCGCCCAGGGCGACCAAGGTTTCCATCAGCACGGCGGTCTGAATGGTCATGTGGAGGCAGCCGGCGATGCGCGCACCCTTGAGCGGCTGGCTCTTGCCGTATTCGGCGCGCAGCGCCATCAGGCCCGGCATTTCCGTTTCGGCAATGGCGATCTCTTTGCGGCCCCAATCGGCGAGGCTCATATCCTTGACTTTGTAATCGCTGAAGGCAGCCATCTTCTTCTCCTAAGGCGTCAGATTGCCCGCTTCTACCAGCCATAGCGCGAGCGGGCAAGCCGCAAGCCGCCGGGACCGATCACGAGCGTCTGGCCTAACCCACTCAAATTCAATGGTTTTGTATAGGATCGCCGGCTGCTTCGGCTTCGATCCGCACCATATCCGCGTCGCTGAAGCCGAAATGATGGCCGATTTCGTGGATGAGGACGTGGCGGACCAGGGCGTCGAGATCGAGCTCCTCCTCGCACCACCAATCGAGCAGCGGGCGGCGGTAGAGGAACACCATATCGATGGTCGGATGGATCTGGCTGATTTCCTGTTCGGTCAGCGGCACCCCCTGGTAAAGCCCGGCAAGATCGAAGGGCGACTCGACGCCCATATCGGCCAGGACCTCCTCATCGGCGAAATCCTCGACCCGGATCACCAGACCCTGGCAGCGGGCAGTCAGCACCGCCGGCAGGCCGGCGAAGGCTGTCTGGGCGATCTCCTCGATATCGGCGAGGCTGGGCGGCTGGCTAAACGGCAAGTGCATTGAAGTCGTCCAACAGCATGGCGATCCGCCCCATATCCGACTGGTCCATGATCAGCCGGGCACAGCGCGTCGCCGCCACGAAATCGATGTTACGGATCCGCTGCTTCACCCGCGGCAGCGAGCCGGAAGCCATGCTGAGATCCTGGATGCCGAGGCCCAGCAGCAGTGGCGTGAAACGGGGGTCGCCGGCGATCTCGCCGCAGACGCTGATCTGGATGCCACCGCGCAAGGCGGCTTCGGTGGTGAACTGGATCAGGCGCAGCACCGCCGGATGCAGCGGATTGTAGAGATGCGCCACCTGTTCCTCGCCGCGATCGATCGCCAGCGTGTACTGGGTGAGATCGTTGGAACCGATGGCGAAGAAGTCTGACACCTGCGCCAGCGAATCGGCTGCCAAGGCGGCACCTGGCACCTCGATCATGACGCCGACCGACGGCAGGGGATCAGGCACCCTGGCGCCGCGGCGCTTCAGACGACGAGCCACCTGCAGCAGCGCCTCACGCACCTGCTTCACCTCGCCGACCGAGGAGATCATCGGCAGCAGGATGCGGACCGTACCATGCACCGCCGCCCGCAGGATCGCCGCCAATTGCGTGTCGAGGAGATCGCGCTCCTTGAGGCTCAAACGGATCGCGCGCAGGCCCAGGGCCGGATTGGCGGAGGGCCCCAGCTTGTCGCGCAATGAGACGGCGAGCTTGTCGCCGCCGACATCGAGGGTGCGGATGGTCACCGGCCGGCCGTCCATGCCTTCGACGATTTCGCGCAACGCCTTGTATTGCTCATCCTCGCTCGGCAGATCCTCGCGATTCATGAACAGGAATTCGGTGCGAACGAGACCAACGCCCTCGGCCCCGGCATTCACCGCGGTTTCTACTTCGCGCGGCAATTCCAGATTGGCAAGGAGACCGATGCGGCGGCCGTCCAGCGTCACCGCCGGCACCTTGCTCAGCCGTGCCAGCTGCTTGGCACTGCGTTCCAGTTCCTGGCGGCGGCGGTGATACTCGTCAAGCTGCGCCTGGGTCGGGTCGATGATGACGCGGCCGGCATTGCCGTCGATGATGATGGTATGGCCGGGCTTCGCCAGGGTCAGCAATTCGGTGATGCCGAGCACCGCCGGAATGCCGAGGGAGCGCGCCATGATCGCGGTATGGCTCTCGGCACCGCCGAGGACAGTGGCGAAACCGAAGATCGCCTTGGGATCGAGCAATGCCGTATCCGACGGCGTCAGCTCTTCCGCCACGACGGCCGAACCGGTCGGCAGATGCTTGAAGCCCAGATGCGGCGTCTTGGTGAGGTTGCGCAGCAGCCGCGCGCCGACCTCGCGCACATCGGCGGCACGGGCCGCCAGATAATCGTCACCGAGGGCCGCGAAATCCTGCGCCACCTTGGAGATTTCCGCCTGCACTGCCGCTTCCGCATTTTGATGCTGGTGGCGGATGCGGTGCTCGATGCCGCGCAGCACCCGCGAGCTCGAGAGCATCTGCAGATGCGCGTCCAGCAGGAAGCCCATTTCCTCGGCAGCACTGCCATGCAGGTCCAGCGACTTCGTCTTCAGTTTCTTGATCTGGCGCTCGGCCTTTTCACGCGCATGGGTGACGCGCTCCAATTCCGCCTCGATCTGGTCCTTGGCAATCTCGTATTCGGGAATATGGATATCGCCGCGATCGAGCACATGCATCTCGCCGATGCCGATGCCTGGCGAGACACCGAGCCCTTCCAGCATGGTGCTGCCGCCATCGGGGCCGGCAGGATAGCGCCGGCGCTTGGCGGGTGCCCTGGCCGCTGGCGCCTTGACGGCACTCTTGCCGGCGGCGGATCGCTTCCGCCCGGCCGACGCAGTCGATTTGCGACCGGACGGCGCCGTCATCGTCTCACTCTTCGTCGAACTTGCGGTCGATGAGATCGGTGATCGCCTGCAGCGCCGGCGCCGCAGCCGGGCCACTGACGCGCAATTCGATCTCGCAACCGATACCGGCCGCCAGCATCATGAGGCCCATGATCGACTGGCCGCTCACTTCCATCTCGCCCTTGACGACGCGGATATCGGCGTCGAAGGCACTCGCCAGCTTGACGAATTTGGCCGCCGCCCGGGCATGCAGCCCGCGCTGATTCTTGATCATGAGGCGGATATTGGTCCAATCATTCGGCATCCGTATTCCTGCTTTCCCCTGCTACCCGCGCCATTGGTGATGAACCATGAGCGGCCGGCGATCTACTTCTCGCTGGCTGCCAAGAGTTGCGACGCCACATTGATGTATTTGCGGCCGGCATCCTGGGCGGTGATTACAGCCTCGGCCAATTTCTGCGTCTTGCGCACGGAAGCGAGCTTGACCAGCAACGGCAGATTGACGCCGGCGATCACCTCGACATTGGCGCGGTCCAGCATGGAGATCGCCAGATTGGACGGCGTGCCGCCGAACATATCCGTGGCCAGCACCACACCATCGCCGCTATCGACTTCGGTGACGCGCTGAAAGATCTCCTGGCGGCGCTGTTCCATATCGTCATCAGCGCCGATGCAGACCGTGGCGATCTGCGTCTGCTTGCCGACCACATGTTCCAAAGCGGAGAGAAACTCTGCCGCCAGATTTCCATGGGTCACCAATACCATACCAATCATCATTTCACCCCGTTTTGACGGCGGACCGTGATCCGCCGCCCGTTACCCACCGACCGGGCGACCGCCTTCCCCGCAATCGCCCCGCCTAGCAAATCCGGCCAACAGACCTGGCCATCAACCCCATTCATCAATTCCGCGGCATGTCGCGATGGGCCAGGCTGACCTCGCGCCCCTGCTCCCGCAACCAATCCGCCAGGCGCCGCGCCACATAGACCGAGCGGTGCTGTCCACCGGTGCAGCCGATCGCCAATGTCAGATAGCTTTTGCCTTCGCGTTCATAACCCGGCAGCAGCGGCATCAAAAGATCCGTCAGCGCCCGAAAGAAGGTCGCAAAGGCAGGATCCCCGGCTACCACCGCACCGACCTGCTCATCCTCGCCGGTCAGCGGCCGTAACACTGGATCGTAATAGGGATTGGCGAGAAAGCGCACGTCGAAAACGAGATCCGCTTCGCGCGGCAGGCCCCGGCGAAAGGAAAACGACATCACGGAGATCACCAAGCCGGCATCCTGCTTGCGGGCGAAGCGTCCCTGCAGCACGCGCTTCAGCTCGGCGCTCGACTGATCGCTGGTATCGATCACCAGATCGGCAAGGTGGCGCAGCGGCATCACCATGTGGCGCTCGCGCTGGATGCCGTCCAGCACCGGGCTTTCCGGTGCCAGCGGATGGCGCCGCCGGGTCTCGGTGAAGCGACGGCGCAGGACTTCGTCCTCGCAATCCATGAAGACCAATGTCGCCTCGATATTGGCGGCATGGCGCAACTGCTCGAGGAGGGCGGTCACAGATTCGATGGTGAAGTCGCGGGTGCGCGAATCGATGCCGATGGCAATCGCCCGCGGCCGGTCAGCGGCGCCGTCACTTCCGGAGACGACCGTCGGGTTTGCCGCAGTCAATCCGTTAATAAGATGGGGCGCCAAAGCGAGCGGCAGATTGTCGACCGCTTCATAGCCGCAATCTTCCAGGCATTTCAGTGCCGTGCTGCGACCCGCGCCAGCCATGCCGGTGATCAGCACCAGCCGGTGCCGGCGATTGATGTATCGGCGACCGAGGTCCCGGCCTTCAGCTTGTGGAGGATCAATGGCATCACCACTCGACGCAGCCTTGGCCTGGTCGAGAACCGGGTCCAAGCTTGCCGATGCGGCGGCAGGCGGGATTGGCT
>DATMUQ010000450.1:0-2265 GCA_035563795.1 Terriglobales bacterium
CAACCAGGGCGCTGATCCCGGCGCCGGCCTCGACCAAGAGCTCTTCCACCGGCCGGAGATGCACCCGGTGGCTGATGCCAAAGGCCATCAATGCCTTGCCCCAGCTGTCTTCGATGTTCTGATAGGCCGACAGGCTCGCAACCACGAATTCGGGCGGCGTGACATCGGGACCGGGTTGCAGGCTGACCACCCGCAAGGCCCCCTGGCTCAAGGTGCCGTGTCGGCCGAAGACGATGCTGCGCACCGGCAGCAGGTCATGCAGCCGGTCAAGATCGGGACAATGCAAGCGATGCAGGCCAAGCCAGCTGCGCAAGGTCCATTTCTGCAACGGCCAGACCAGCAGCAGGCCCGGCGAGATCAGGCCCAGGAGTATCAAGGCTGCGCCATCGACCGAAGCATGTTCTGGATGCAATACGAACCAGACCGCCGCCGCCGCCATGACCGCGAGATCGATGCTGGCAATGCGCCGGCAGGTAACCGACAGAAATGGCCCGATCGGATCCGCGGCCGTTATCGGCGCTTCGCGGCGAATCGGCAGACTCGGCTCCGCCGGTTCCGGCATCATGACCAGCGCACCAGCACCATTGCGACTGCCCGCCAGGAGCCGGTCGCCAGGTTGTTTCAAGACCGGCACGACGGCCCCGGTGACGGCTGCTTCATCGATCTCGGAGCGGCCATCTTCGACGGTGCCGTCACGGCCGATAACGGCATAGGGCTCTACCCGGGCAGCCCCAGCCGGCAGCCGGGCCGGACCTTGCGCCACCGTTTCTTCAATCCCCGATTCTTCAATCCCCGACAAACCGGCCTCCGACGCGGCCATACCCGACCCTTGAGGAGGTAATCGCGGCAAAACCGGCTGCGAAAACAGCACCAGTCAGGAGCTTCTTTCGACCTGCTGCCAATCAAGCCCGCCTTTCCTGTCGCCAATCCGTTTGAAAGCCCGGCAAAATCGACATGCCGGATCGCTTTCTTTGCTGAAAGGCGCCTGATAGACTTATCCGGTCACCAGGGCCAAATATCCTGATGGCTTAGCAAAAACCGGCGGTTTGGTCGATAAACATGCTCATCCTGATCGATAATTACGATAGCTTCACCTACAACCTCTACCACTACCTGGGGGCGCTTGGTGCCACCATAGAGGTGCATCGCAATGACCAGATCTCGGTGGCTGATATCTGGGATAAGCGGCCGCAAGGGATTGTCCTCTCGCCCGGCCCCTGCGATCCGGACCGCGCCGGCATCTGCCTCGACCTGATCCGCTCCGCCCGTGACCGCGCCGGCAATGCCGCACCGCTGCTCGGCGTCTGCCTCGGCCATCAGGCGATCGGCCAGGCTTTCGGCGGCAAGGTGGTGCGCGCCCCGAAGCCGATGCATGGCAAGGTCAGCACCGTCCGCCATCAGGGCCAGTCGATCTTCCGCGACCTGCCCAACAATTTCACGGCGACGCGCTACCATTCGCTGATCGTCGATCGCGCCAGCTTCCCAGCTGATCTGCGCATCACGGCGGAGACCGATGATGGCATCGTCATGGGGCTCCAGCATGCCAGCCTGCCGATGGCCGGCGTGCAGTTCCATCCGGAGAGCATCGCTTCGGAACATGGCCACCGGCTGCTGGCGAATTTCTTGCAGGATTGCGGCATTAATGTCGATCCGGCAGCGATTCCGAGCTCGCCGCTGCCGAGCCGCGTTGCCTGATGACCAATACCGATTTGAAAGGCCTGATCGCGGTCGCGGCACAGGGAAAATCACTCACCCGGGCGCAGGCCGAAGAAGCCTTCAACATCATGATGTCGGGTGAAGCCTCGCCCGCCCAGATCGGCGGATTGTTGATGGCCTTGCGGGTGCGCGGTGAGAGCATCGATGAGATCACCGGCGCTGCCACCGTCATGCGCGACAAAATGGTACGCATCGATGCGCCGGAAGGTGCCATCGATGTCTGCGGCACGGGCGGCGATGGCGCCCATACGCTGAACATTTCCACCGCCGTCGCGTTTGTCTGCGCCGGTTGCGGCGTCAAGGTCGCCAAGCACGGCAACCGCGCCGCTTCGTCCAAGAGCGGTGCTGCCGATGTGCTGGCCGCCCTCGGCATCAATATCGATGCCGATCTCGCCGTGGTGCAGCAGGCCCTGTGGGAAGTCGGCACGACTTTTCTCTGGGCGCAGCGCCATCACAGCGCCATGCGCCATGTCGGCCCGGCTCGCACCGAACTCGGCACCCGCACGATCTTCAATATCATGGGGCCGATTTCCAATCCCGCCGGCGTGA
>DATMUQ010000451.1:0-2840 GCA_035563795.1 Terriglobales bacterium
CAACCGCGGCCAGCGCCACCGGGGCAGCGGGCTTCGCCTGCCATTCCGGTAGGCGACTGACGCAGGTGACGCTCGCATCCGGCTGGCCCTGGCCGGAGGGATCGTCGATGGCGCTCTCCCCCACCAGGGTCGGGGCGCAGTGATCACGCAACAGATAATGCTCGGGGATCGCAAAGGCGCTGGCCGCGGGATCGGGCGGCGTCGGATAGAGCGAAAGCATGATGCCGCGGGCAAGTTCCGCTGCACTCTGCGCGCCGCCGATATCCTGCATGGTGCCGGCATCCGCCCGGCCGACCCACACACCGACCAGGTAATCGCGCGAATAGGCCACAGTCCAGGCATCGCGATAGCCTTGCGAGGTGCCCGTCTTCACCGCCACCGGGAAAGGATATTCGATCGAGCCCATACGCGGGAAACTTGGCAGGCGGGCCGAGGGATCGGAGAGGAACTGGGTGATCAGCCGCGCCGCATCGCTCGACATCACCTGCGTACCGGTGCCGCGTGGCTGGCCCTGATACCAGACGAGATCGCGCATGAGCCCATCATTGGCAAGCGCGCCATAGGCCCGCACCAGACGCTCCAGCGTCGTCGGCAAGGCGCCGATCGCCATGGAGAGACCGTAATAGGCGGCCGGGCGGTCCTGGTTGTGAATACCGAGCAGGCGCAGATAGAGATAGGTCTCGTCGAGCCCCATGGTCTTGACGAGATTAGCGGCCGGCACGTTGCGCGAATTGGCCAGCGCCTGGCGCGGCATCAACGTGCCGAGATAGTCGCGGTCGGCATTCTCGATGGTACCGGCATCGAGCGCACTGTCCTGCAGCGGCGTGCTGGGCGTGATCGCGCCCCGGTCCAGCGCCAGGGCATAGATGAAGGGCTTCAAGGTGCTGCCCGGCGAGCGCTCGGTCTGGGCAAAGTCGATGGCACCCGCCTTGGAGCCGTAATAATCGGCCGAACCCTGCCAAGCCAGCACTTCGCCGGTCTGCACCTTGGTGACGATCACCGCCGCCTGTTCGGCGCCGTTATTGCGCCAGCGCGCGAGATAGCGGCCGGTCTGGCGATCGACCTCTGCCTGGATATCGGGATTGATCGTGGTGAAAACGCGCGGATCGGTCCTGCCGTCATCCGGCTTCCGATTGGCTGCCACCAGCTGTTGCAGGTTGAGGATCGCGTGCAATGTCTCGTCGGGACGCGACTGGCGGCGGATCAAGGGCAGATTGTCGAGCTGCACATTCGCCAGCGAATATTCCGTCGGCGTGATGACATGGTTGGCCGCCAAGGCGTCAAGAATGCGATGACCGCGCGTGAGTGCCGCCACCCGCGCCTGGAAGGAGAGCGGGTTCATCCGGCTCGGTGCCTGGGGGATCGCCGCCAGGAAGGCGATCTCCGCCCAGCTCAGATCCGCCACCGGCTTGTCGAGATAGAACCGGGCGGCATGGGCGATGCCATGGCTGCCATTGCCATAGGGGACAAGGCGCAGATACTGCTTCAGCACCGCCTCATGCCCATAGCGCAGGGTGATGAAGAAGGCCGTCACCGCCTCGCTGAGCTTATGGCGCAAGTCGCGCGGGCCAGGATCCTGCATGCGGGCAACCTGCATTGCCAGGGTCGAGGCACCGGAGATGCGCCGGCCGCTCGTCATGTTCTGGGTGAAGGCGCGCAGGATGGCGATGGGATCGACACCGGGATGCGACCAGAAGCGGCGATCCTCCAGCGACAGGGTCGCTGCCACCACCCGCGGCGGCAGATCCTCGACCGGCCAATAGCCATAGCCGAGATCGCCCGCCGCCGGAATCTGCGCCAGATATTGCCCGGAACGATCCAGCAGCAAGGGTGTCGGCGGCGGCGCAATCAGTTCGGCACTGAAATAGCCCCAGCAGAAGAGGCTGCCACCAGCCAGCGCCCCGACCACGGCGGCCCGTCGCCGCCGTGTCGGCAGCAACGATGCCATATGCCGCTGCATTGCCGGCAGGTATCGCCCTATTCTATCCGACCATTTCGTCATGGCCGATCCTGTGCTCAGTTGGCCGCCGCCGGTGTGATCGTCACCAGGGCACCGTTGCTATTGCCGTTGACCGTGCCGTCATACATTAGCTCGCCATAGGCAGCGGGCTGGATGAAGCGGCCGGGGATCTGCGCCCGGGTGCGGAAGAAGAACTGATAAGTCCCCTTCGGCAGCTCGTCATAGAAATAGGCGACCTGGTCATCGAGGAAGGCGACATAGGACGGCGCCAGGGTGTTCTCATTGAGCGGCTTCGCCTCCGGCGGCGCCGTGGCGAGGCCCGGATTGAGCGGTTCCATGCCGGAAGCCAGCGGAATGACCACGGCAACCTGGAAGCGATCGGCCGGGTTGACCACTTCGACATGTTCCTCGACGACATCGCCGACCTTGAGGGCCACCTCCTTGCCCGGCACATCGAGGGCGAGACGCAGCGGCGGCACGTCATCCTGCTGGATCTTCAGGCTCTCGCGATTGACCACCAGGCCTTCCGCATGTGCCTGCGCCTTGCTGCCGTCGGCCGCCGGCAGATAGGAGGTATCGACCAGCAGGCCGACATCGGCTGTGGTCGCCGCCTTGTCCAAGGTCACGGCGATCTTGCCGGCCCCCGGATTGACCAAACGCTGCATCGGCTTGTCGCCGCCGAGCTGCAGCGTCTGGTCCTTGCCGTCGACAGTGAGAGCAACCGTCTGATTTGGCATCGACGCAGGCTGCTGGGCGATGAACTGCGCCAGTGCCAGCAGCGCCTCGGCATTGGCGTTGGTGGTGCCCCAGCCATCGCCCCGTCCCAATGTCACCAACGCATTGACCAGCAATTGCTGCTTCGCCACATCGGCGGGACTGG
>DATMUQ010000452.1:0-2832 GCA_035563795.1 Terriglobales bacterium
TCGAAGCCGATGCCGACCCCGGCGGGCGTGCCGGTGGCGATGATGTCGCCCGGCTGCAGGGTAATGCCGGCCGAGATGGTCTCGATCAGAGTCGGCACATCGAAGATGAGATCGGCGGTGGTCGCATCCTGCCGTAGATCGTCATTGACCCAGCAGCGGATACGCGTATTGCCGAGCTCGAGCTCGTCGCCCGTCACCAGCCAGGGACCCATCGGACAGAAGGTATCCTGCGACTTGCCGAGCAGCCATTGCTGATGCCGGCGCTGCATATCGCGCGCGGTGACATCATTGACGATGGTATAGCCCCAGACATGGTCGAGGGCATGGGCCTTGCCGATACGGCGCCCCCCCTTGCCGATGATGACGGCGAGCTCCGCCTCGTAATCGACTTTGTGGCTGACCGCGGGATCGATGCGGATGGCATCACCCGGGCCAACCACCGATTCCGGCACCTTGGTGAAGACGATCGGCGCCACCGGCACCGGGTCCTTGTCCTTGTCGGCCGGGGCGACGCTGCCCTTGCCGCTGCGGGCAACTTCCTCGGCATGGGCGCGATAATTCTTGCCGATGCAGAAGATATTGCGTCGCGGCCGCGGGATCGGCGCTTCCAGCCTGACATCACCAAGGCGCAAGGGGCTGCCGGCATCGCGCAGCGTGCCGCCGGCAATCATCTGCTCGACGGCGGCAAGTGCGCCCAACTGCTGCCCGGCAGCGCCGAGATCGAGCGGCTGGATCTGCTGGCCATCAGGGAGCAGGCGGCCGACGGAACGGGCGCCACGATGGCTGAAAGTGGCAATGCGCATGACAATCTTCCTTTCGCCGCTTTGTCCGGCTTATCTGGTCTGGCCGGCACCCAGACGCTGCCCGTTCCGGACCGTTAGTTCTTGAGCGCACCGCGCAAGGCAGCGATATGCTCCGGTCCGATGCCGCAGCAACCGCCAACGATGGTCGCACCCTTGCCAACCCAGTTCTGCACGAAGCCAAGATAGCCGCTGGGATCGAGATCCGCCCGCAGCTCGTGCAAGGTCGAATTAGCCTCGGCATCCTTGGGCTGCGGTGGGAAAGCGTTGGCATAGATGCCAAGCTTGATATTCGATTTACCGGCCGGCAGGGCCTTGGCAACGGCATCAAGCGCCGGACCCATGACTTCCGGCTGGCTGCAATTGAAGAGGATCGCAGCGGCACCGAGTTCCGCCGCGCGCTGCGCCGCTTTGCCGACCGCCTCGCCGGAACGCAAGCGCGGCGCCTGCTGCGCATCGTCTGCGCCGTCTTCCAGGGTGAAGGAGAACCAGATCGGCTTGTCGGTGCCGGCGAGGCCTTGGGCCGCCGCCTCCACCTCGGCGATGGCGCTCTGGGTCTCGACCAGCCAATGATCGATATGCGGTGCGAGACCCGCCACCAGCGGCGCGATGATTTCTTGTGCCCGCGCCGGGTTATAGAGATCCGGGCGATAGGAACCGAAGAGCGGCGGCAGCGAGCCGGCCACCGAAACCTTGTGCGCGCTGCGGTCGGCTACCTGCCGGGCGATACGGCCGGCCAGTGCCGCCAGGTCGTGGCCACGCGCCGCGAAACGTTCTTCACCGAGATGGAACGGCACCAGGGCATAGCTGTTGGTGGTAATGACATCGGCACCGGCTGCGACGAAGGACTGATGTGCCTGGGCGACGAAATCCGGCCCCTCGATCAGTGCCAGAGCGGACCATTCCGGTTGCTTGAAAGGGGCGCCGATCCGCTTCAGCTCGCGCCCCATGCCGCCATCCAGAAGGGTGATATCGCCAACCATGAAAATGCTCCGATGCCTGAATTATCCCTCAGCAACCCATAGGCGGCACCGGATGGGCTGTCAAATGATGGAAACTGGGGGCAAGGCAGCGCGGCTGGCGGCTCAGGATTTTGCCAGGCTGACCATGATAAGATCCGCCGCGGCCTTCGCCATCTGCTGGCGCGATGGCACATCGCCGACGCTCATCAAGCCACCGCGCACCATGCCGACCATCAGTGGCGAGACCATGTCGAGGTCGACCGGCCGGAAGGCGCCCTGGGCGATGCCGCGTTCGACCACCTGGCGGAAGGCGGAGACCAGGAACTGGCGGTGACGGTCGAATTCCTCGCGCCATCGGACGATCAGGCCGGGCTGGCCATCGGTTAGCAGGCGCAAGGCGGAAACCTGGTTGCCGAGCAGTCCGAAGGAGATGCGGAAGACCTCATCCAGGGCCGCGGCCGGCTGCAGGTCGGCGGCCAGCACGGCGGATAGCTGCTGGTGCAGTTCCTGGAGCGCCAGCCGGAAGACCTCGAGGAACAACTCGTCCTTGGACGGGAAGTAGCGATAGATCGTCGGCTTCCCCACCTTGGCGTGGCGGGCGATGTCATCCATCTGGACGGCATCATAGCTGGACCGGGCAAACAGGTCCTCGGCCGCCGCCAGGATGTTGCGCCGGCGCCGTTCCCGCCAATGCAGGCTTTCACCCGCTGCGGCAAGCCGACTGTCAGGGTTCGGTAGGGTCTGGGGATGGCTGTCAGCAGACATGAACATGAATAATGCTAATGCTGAAAGAAAAACCTTAACTTAAGAGTTCTATTCTAAGACATGTCTTCTGTTATGATCAAGGCCGGTAGCGCAGGGAATGTCCGAACCGGGCGTAGAAGGTAACGGAAAAGTCTGTCCCGGCCGTTAACGCGCTCGTCTGCGCCCAGAATTTGGACTCTATATATGCGTATCAAGCTTGTCCTCATCGCCGCTATCGGCCTCGCCGGGATCGGCTTTGTTGCTTTCCGCAGCCTCAGCGTCGGCGACGCCGCGCCGGATCCGCATGCCCATCAGACGGCGCAGCC
>DATMUQ010000453.1:0-2388 GCA_035563795.1 Terriglobales bacterium
ACTGGGAGTGCGCTCTCCCAAAAGGACACAGGAGAGTACTTTCTGAGCGAAAGGCGCGCGGCGATATCATCCATCCTATCGCAAGCCGACAACGCCTGTGGGAATGCCGGACAACCATCCGCAGATAATCAATGCATTCGAAAGACGATCTTTGAAGCTTTTGGTTCTTCTTCAGCGGCCAAGACAGCCTGCGAAAAAGAAACCAGCTTGGCGCATTATGGCAATTGCATCACCATGAATGCCCTCGCGGATGATTTACAGCTGAAGCTCGCGCCGGAAAATCGCTTTACGCCGACAGACGAAGATCTCCGCACCCCTGAAAGCTATTTGCGGAAAGTAGTAACCGTCATGGAGAGCCAGGCTCGCCATGACTGCGCCACCAAAAGTGGCTCGGAACTTGACCGCTGCCAACGAGATGTCATTAAGCGGATCAGCGATCTTCCCGAAAGCTACAAATCGACTTGCGAAGCCCTCAGCGACTCCGAGCAAAATGGCGAATGTTTCGGTAAAGGCGTGCTGGCAGCATTCAGCCAAAAGGCAGCTGACCGGCTCAAGGCAAGATCGGCTAGCTAAGCCGCCAGCCAGCCTTGCAGGTCGCTGAGCGCGCGCTGTGACAGGCGCGGCTTGCGGCCGGATTTCCATTCCCGCAACTGCGCCTTGTTGAGACCTTCGGGCGCATCGATCTCCGGGAACAGCCCGAAATTGACATTCATCGGCTGGAAGGTCTTAGCATCGGCATTGACGGTGATGTGCCGCAGCAGGGCGCCCAGCGCCGTCGTCTCCGGCGGCGTCGCGATATCTCGCCCGAGGCGCTCCGCAGCGGCAAAACGGCCGGCCAGCAGACCGATCGCGGCACTCTCGACATAGCCTTCGACACCCGTCACCTGGCCAGCAAAGCGCAGGCTGGGCCGTGCCTTCAGGCGCAACACCGGATCGAGCAGTTTCGGACTGTTGAGGAAGGTGTTGCGATGGAGGCCGCCCAGCCGGGCGAATTCGGCATTCTCCAGGCCAGGGATCATGCGGAAGACCCGCACCTGCTCGGCATGCTTCAGCTTGGTCTGGAAGCCGACGATGTTGTAGAGCGTGCCGAGCGCATTGTCCTGGCGCAGCTGCACCACGGCATAGGGCCGGCGCTGGGCATGCGGATCGAACAAGCCGACCGGCTTCATCGGCCCGAAGCGCAGGGTCTGCGGCCCGCGCGCGGCCATCACCTCGATCGGCAGGCAGCCCTCGAAATAGGGCGTCGACTGTTCCCACTCCTTGAAGTCGGTCTTTTCGCCGGCCAGCAGGGCGGCGATGAAATCGTTATAGGGCTGCTTGTCGAGCGGGCAGTTGATGTAATCGGCGCCGTCGCCGCCGGCCCCGGTACCCCCGGCGCCTTCCTTGTCATAGCGCGATTGGAACCAGGCCTTGTCCATGTCGATGCTGTCACGATGCACGATTGGTGCAATCGCGTCGAAGAAGCTCAGCGAGGCTTCGCCGGTGAGATCGAGGACCGCCTGGGACAGAGCCGGCGAGGTGAGGGGGCCGGTGGCGACAACCACATTGTCCCAATCGGCCGGCGGCAGGCCGGCGATCTCCTCGCGCTGAAAGGTGATCAGCGGATGCTGCTGCAAGGTCGCCGTCACGGTGGCGGCAAAGGCCTCGCGATCGACCGCCAACGCGCCACCCGCCGGCAGCTTGTGCTGGTCGGCGGCCTTGAGGATCAGCGATTGGGCGCGGCGCATCTCTTCATGCAGCAGGCCGACAGCATTGTTCATCGCATCGTCGGAGCGCAGCGAATTGGAACAGACCAGTTCGGCGCAATGATCGGTCTGATGCGCCTCAGTGCCGCGCAGCGGACGCATCTCGTGCAAGATGACGGGCACGCTGGCGGAGGCCAATTGCCAGGCCGCCTCGCTGCCGGCGAGGCCGGCGCCGATGACGTGAACGGATTTCGGTGTTGTATGGCTGTTTGTCATGGCGGCATCAGATAGCCCTGGCATGCCGGGGCGACAAGCCTAAATAAAGGATACCAGGCCGTCGCGGGATCTGCCGGGCTGGCCTGTGTACCGGCTGGCATCCCTCTCGCCCGTCGGCACAACCTTTATATTTCCAGCAGAATCAGATTACAGCTTTTACCTGCAGCCGCATTTTCGGGGGTAACCACGCATGATCGCCACGCGCTATGCCAAGATCGTCATGATGCTCGGTCTGGCCCTCTTCGGCCTGGTCGTCGCCTATGACAACCTGATCGATTACGGCTCGAATTTCGCCTTCGTCCAACATGTCCTGAGCATGGACACGACCTTTCCCGACAATGTGCTGATGGGACGGGCGATCACCTCGCCAGTCCTGCATCATGCCGGTTACTGGCTGATCATTGCGGCGGAGGCGCTAACCGGCCTC
>DATMUQ010000454.1:0-2539 GCA_035563795.1 Terriglobales bacterium
GCTCACGATCCGGCTTTAGTCGACGCGGATACTCTGCTCCATGGTATAGCACTGATCCCAGATGAACGTATCGAAGGCAGCCAGCTTGTCCTTCCACTTCGGCGTCATGATGTTCACGCACTGGCCCGCGACGCGCGCCTCGTAATCGGCTACCAGGGCCCACTGATTGGTGGCGTCCGCCGGGTTGAGGCCCTTGCCGAAGGGCTGGCTCTGCAGTGCAACAGTGGCGGCGGCCTTGATATCGTCGTCAAAGGCGATCTGCAGCCGGACGTCGTCATGCGTGCCGATGCGGCTGACATGGCCGGCGACGAGCTTTTCAAAGGGATAGTGGTCCAGGTCGCGGACCTGCTGGAAATATCCGAGAATGTCCTCGGCGATCGCAAAGCGCCTGAAGGGCATCCAACCGGGAAACAGGATGTCGACAAACATCAGGGTCTTCTGCGCCGGCGCGTAGATCATGATATTCCCCGGTTCATGGCCATTGCCGGGATAGGAAAGCTCCAGAACCTGCTTGCCCAGCTTGAGCGTGTACTTGTCCTTGAAGGTCACCGTCGGGAGCGGGCGCTGCGGATCGGCGTCGCGCTCCAGGAGCTGCTTGGTCTCTTCTTGGGCAATGATCACCGGGTGACCGCCCAGGCCGCCAGCGCCGCCAATATGATCGACATGGGAGTGGCTATAGATGAGATGTGTGATCGGCTTGTCGGTAACCTCCGCAATCGCCTGCTTGAGCTTGCCGGCATAGGATGGCGGCGCATCCACCACCACGACGCCGGCATCATAGACCATGAACATCGACTGATAGAAATTGTCGGTGACCATATAGAGCCCGTCGCCAAGCTTTTCGATCCGATAGCCCTTGGCCTGGTCGATGGCCGGACCCTGAGCCGAAGCCGGGATGTCCATGTATTTGTCCAAGCGCACACCGATCGGCGCGATCTCTGGTGCATCTGGATAGGGTGTGCCGGCTTGGCCCGCGGGAGCAGGTGCTGGACTTTGCGCATGGGACAGGCTCGCAGTTGAGAGCCCGAGCCCCAGCGTGATGACACCAAACAGCCAGGCAGTATTACGGAAATTGGAAGGCATCGCATAATCCTCGGTTCTGGTTGTCGCTCGAATGAGCGGAGGTGCTTGAAATAGGGGAGAGCAAATTCTTCCGAAAGACCCAAGACCTTCGCGAAATGCTGCACCGTGGGGAACTGTGCCTGTATCAAAGGAAGAAGCCGCATGGTCCAGCCTGGCCAAGCAGTCTTGGGTCTACCGAGTGGCTGATCGAGCTGTTATACGGCGGGCGCCTTGAGGGGCTAGAGGTGTCGACAGGTTACCGAGCGACAGTTTGCCGAGTGATTGTGCGACGCTTGTGATGTGCAAAAGGCATGTTCGCCGGCTAAGAAGGATAGGAAGATGGATTTTCAACTGCGTGACCGCGTGGCGATCGTCACCGGTGGATCGTCGGGCATTGGATTGGCAACTGTGCATCTGCTTCTCAGCGAGGGTGCCAAGGTCGTCAGTTGTGCACGTGATCCGAAAAAGATCGAGGACTCGATCCAGTGGTTGAAGGACAGCGGGGCTTTTGTCGAGGAGAGATTCGTCGCCACGGTTTGCGATGTGACCGATGAGGCACAAACCAACGCCTTGGCGGAGACGGCCCGCGCGCGCTTCGGCGGCGCAGACATCCTCATCAATAATGCGGGGCAGGGGCGCTACAGTACATTCGAGACGACGTCTGACGACGACTGGGATGCGGAGATGCGTCTGAAGCTTTACTCGGTCATACGGCCCACGCGCGCCTTTCTGCCTTTGCTGCGTCAAAGCGATGCTGCAGCAATCATCGTCGTCAACGCTTTGCTGGCGCGGCAGCCGGTGGCTCACATGGTCTGCACGTCTGCAGCCCGTGCCAGCGTACACAATCTGGTCAAATCGATGAGCGTGGAATTCGCGCCGACGGTTCGGGTGAATGCGATCCTCGTCGATTCCGTCAATAGTGGCCAATGGGAACGTCGATTTGCCGATCGTCCCGACAAGCAGCAAAGCCGGAGCGACTGGTTCGCGGCTTTGGCGCACAGCCGTCAGATTCCCTTGGCGCGCATGGGCCTGCCGCGGGAAGCAGCGGCGGCGATCGGATTCCTGGCCTCGCCTGCAGCAGCTTTCATCACCGGCGCCAGCCTGGAGGTTTCGGGCGGCATGTCAAAGGCCGCCTGAAACGCGCGCTCTCGGCCATTACATGCGACTGTCACAATCTGGCACAATGGAGAGTCTAACGTCCGCAATCCGGATTTGATCTCAGGAAGATGATAACGCATGATGTGACCTCATCATGACGACCGGTCTTACCATCAATCTGGATCGCTCGGGCTCGTCGACGCTGACCGACCAGATCCGCACCAATATCCGTAACGCCATCCTGGACGGCCGGCTCGCGCCGGGCACGCGGCTGCCATCCTGGAGAGATTTGGCCGCGCAATTGGGCGTGGCACGCGGAACGGTGCGGGCCGCCTATGAGCGACTGGCTGACGAGTTCTTGGTGATCGGCTCGGGGCCC
>DATMUQ010000455.1:0-8805 GCA_035563795.1 Terriglobales bacterium
GTCGGCATGGGCCGCATCGGCCAGGCCGTCGCCAAGCGCGCCCGCGCCTTCGACATGGAGATCCATTATTCCAATCGCCGCCAGTTGCCGGCCGATCAAGAACTGGGCGCCAAGTTCTACGCCAATCCCGAAGACATGCTGGCGCATTGCGACTTCCTGTCGATCAACGCGCCCGGCGGCCCGGAGACCAATCACTGGCTCAATGCCGCCCGCATCGCCAAGCTGCCGGACGGCGCCATCGTCGTGAACACGGCCCGCGGCCCGCTGGTCGATGACGCCGCGCTGATCGCCGCCCTCAAATCCGGCAAGTTGTTCGCCGCCGGCCTCGATGTGTTCGAGGGCGAGCCCAATATCAACCCGGCCTATCGCGACCTCAGCAACGTCTTCCTGCTGCCGCATCTGGGCTCCGCCACGGTCGAGACCCGCAACGCCATGGGCTTCAAGGCGCTCGACAATCTCGACGCCTTCTTCGCCGGCAAGCCGCTGCCGGACCGGGTCGTCTGAACCCTGAACGACTGAAAGAACCGGGCGCGATTCTCGCGAGAATCGCGCCTTTTTCTTATCTTTCAAGGGCTTGAAAACCTGCCAAAGAGAGTTGACTTTCGCCCTCTGCTGGCTATTCTCTATTCAACAAGTAGACATTAAGAATAGATGCTATCGCAAAAAGCCAAATACGCCATGCGGGCGCTGCTTTATCTCGCACAGGCAGAACCGGAACAGCCGGTCCTGATCGGGGATATCGCCGAGCAACAGCAGGTGCCACGGAAGTTTCTCGAGTTGATCCTCCTGGAACTGAAGCGGAATGGCTTGGTGCGGAGTTTCCGCGGCAAGAATGGCGGCTATATCCTGGCGAAACAGCCCCAGGATATCTATTTCGGCCATGTCATTCGGCTGATCGACGGCCCGCTGGCGCAGTTGCCTTGTGCCAGCAAGACCGCCTATCGGCGCTGCGAGGATTGCCAGGATGAGGCGACCTGCGCCATTCGCAAGGTCCTGCGGCAGGTCCGCGATGCCTCGTCACGGATCCTGGATTCCACCAGCCTGGCGGATGCGATGAGCCAGGCGACGCCGAAATTCGATCTCGGCGCTCATATTTAAGACCGGAAGCTAGCCGGCCCGCGATGCGCGGGCTGATTTAGAGGGGATGAGCCTTGACGCACCACTTTGGCCGATGTTGCGAAATTAAACACTACTAATTTGATCTAGATAGTTGATATAAGTCCTGCAAGAGGGAGCAGACATGAACAAGCTTCGTACCATTCTCGCCGGCGCCCTGAGCCTCGGCCTGATCGCCACCACCGGACTTGCCACTATCCAGCAGGCGAAGGCAGATACCTCGCTGCTGAACGTGTCCTATGACCCGACCCGGGAATTCTACAAGGCCTATGGCGCCGCCTTCGCGCAGTACTGGAAGGACAAGACCGGCGAGACGGTGAAGGTCGATTCGTCCCATGGCGGGTCGGGCAAGCAGGCCCGCGCGGTGATCGACGGCCTCGAAGCCGATGTCGTCACCCTCGCTCTTGCCTACGACATTGACGAGATCGCGGAAAAGGGTGGCCTGCTCGATAAGAATTGGCAGACCCGCCTGCCCGATAACAGCACGCCCTATACCTCGACCATCGTCTTCCTGGTGCGCAAGGGCAACCCGAAGGGCATCCATGACTGGGCCGATCTGGTCAAGGGCGACACCCAGGTGATCACCCCGAACCCGAAGACCTCCGGCGGCGCGCGTTGGAACTATCTCGCCGCCTGGGGCTATGCCATCAAGGCCAATAACGGCGACGAAGCGAAGGCCAAGGACTACATCACCCAGCTCTTCCAGCATGTACCGGTGCTCGATACCGGTGCGCGCGGCGCCACCACCACCTTCGTCCAGCGCGGCATCGGCGACGTGCTGATCGCCTGGGAGAATGAGGCCTTGCTGGCGTTGAAGGAACTGGGTCCGGATCAGTTCGA
Source organism: Terriglobales bacterium (assembly GCA_035563795.1). Lineage (GTDB taxonomy): Bacteria > Pseudomonadota > Alphaproteobacteria > Dongiales > Dongiaceae > Dongia_B. The sequence goes on from DATMUQ010000455.1 coordinate 1,957, forward strand.
ACTGGTGGTTCCCAGCGTGAGCATCCTCGCCGAGCCGCCGGTGGCCGTGGTCGACAAGGTGGTCGACAAGCATGGCACCCGCAAAGTGGCCGAGGCCTATCTGCAGTATCTCTACTCGCCGGAAGGCCAGGAGATCGCAGCCAAGAACTATTATCGCCCGCGTGACCCGCAGGTGGCGGCGAAATATGCCGCTGAGTTCCCGCAGGTCAATCTCTTCACCATTGCCGATCCGATCTTCGGCGGCTGGCAGACCACCCAGAAGAAGCATTTCGCTGATGGTGGTATCTTTGACCAAGTCTATCAGCCGAAGCAGTAAACCTTAACGACGGATCTAAGACGTGATGGCGGACACCGCATCTTCAAGTCGTCCACGCTTGTCCTTGCGGTGGAAACAACCCAGCGTGATCCCGGGCTTCGGGATCACGCTGGGCTTCGCCCTGACCTATCTCAGCCTAATCGTTCTCATTCCGCTCGCCGCCTTGCTGCTGCGTCCGGTTGAACTGGGTTTCGACGGCTTCTGGACGGCAATCAGCTCACCGCGTGTGCTGGCCTCGCTGCGGATCAGCTTTGGCTGCGCCTTCATCGCCGCCCTCATCAATGGCTTCTTCGGTCTGATGGTAGCCTGGGTGCTGGTGCGTTATCGTTTCCCGTTGAAGCGCCTGGTCGATGCTTTGGTCGACTTTCCCTTTGCCTTGCCGACGGCAGTCGCCGGCATCGCGCTGACGGGTCTCTACGCGCCGAATGGCTGGATCGGCCATTTCCTGGTGCCGCTGGGGATCAAGATCGCCTTCACGCCGCTCGGCATCGTCACTGCCCTCACCTTCATCGGCCTGCCCTTTGTCGTGCGCACGGTGCAGCCAGTTCTGCAGGATCTCGATCCGGAATTCGAGGATGCGGCGGCGAGCCTCGGCGCCACACGCTGGCAGGCCTTTCTCTTCGTCGTCCTGCCCAGCATCGCGCCGGCCCTCCTCACCGGCTTTGCGCTGGCTTTTGCCCGTGGTGTCGGTGAATACGGCTCTGTCATCTTCATCGCCGGCAACATGCCGATGAAATCGGAAGTGGCGCCGCTCCTCATTGTCACCAAGCTCGAGCAATACGACTATGCGGGCGCCGCCGCCATCGCCGTCGTCATGCTCTGCGTTTCCTTCCTGATCCTGCTCGGCGTCAATTACCTGCAGCGCCGCTTCAGCCGCCACCGCGAGAAACTGGCATGACCGATACTGTCGCCCCCGTCACCCTGGCGCCGGCCCGGCCACGCGATGCCCGCAGCGAACCGCTCTGGCTGAAGGTCCTGCTGATCGTCGCCAGCCTTGGCTTCATCGGCTTCATGCTGGTCCTGCCGCTGGTGAGCGTCTTCGTCGAAGCCTTGGCGAAGGGCTTCGGACCTTACTTTGCCGCCATCAGCGATCCCGATGCGCTATCCGCCATCCGCCTGACCCTGCTGGTGGCAGCGATTGCCGTGCCCTGCAACCTCCTCTTCGGCCTCTGCGCCGCCTGGGCCATTGCCAAGTTCGATTTCCGTGGCAAGGCGCTGCTGATCACCCTGATCGACCTGCCTTTCTCGGTCTCGCCGGTGATCTCCGGATTGATCTATGTGCTGCTCTTCGGCATCCATGGCTGGCTGGGTCCGACGCTCGATCACTTCGGCATCAAGATCATCTTCACCACCAGCGGCCTGGTCCTGGCGACGATCTTCGTCACCTTCCCCTTCATCGCCCGCGAACTCATTCCCCTGATGCAGGAACAGGGCAGCGAGGAAGAGGAAGCGGCGATCTCGCTCGGCGCCAGCGGTCTGCAGACCTTCCTGCGGGTGACCTTGCCGAATGTCGCCTGGGGCCTGCTCTATGGCGTGCTGCTTTGCAATGCGCGCGCCATGGGTGAGTTCGGCGCCGTCTCGGTGGTCTCCGGCCATGTGCGCGGTCTCACCAATACCATGCCGCTGCACGTCGAGATTCTTTACAACGAATATGACTTTGTCGGTGCCTTCGCCGTCGCCTCCCTGCTCGCGCTGCTGGCTTTGGTCACCTTGGTGATCAAAAGCCTGCTCGAGTGGAAATTCGGCGACCGGCTGGCAGCCGGCATGAAACACTGACACCGCGATACCCAGGATCTGACATGGCCATCAAGCTCAGCGGCATCACCAAGACCTTCGGCAACTACCAGGCCTTGCGCGGCATCGACCTGCAGATCAAGAAGGGCGAGTTCCTCGCCTTGCTCGGGCCCTCGGGCTCCGGCAAGACCACCTTGCTGCGTGTCCTTGCAGGCCTCGATTTCCCGGATGAAGGCCGATTGATTTTCGACGGCAGCGACGTGCAGCATACCAGTGCACGGGAACGCCGGGTCGGCTTCGTCTTCCAGCATTACGCACTCTTCCGGCACATGACCGTCGCCGAGAATGTCGCCTTCGGTCTCAAGGTGCGGCCGCGCCATGAACGTCCGGCCAAGGCCGATATCACCGCCCGGGTCAGCGAATTGCTGCGCCTGGTGCAGCTCGAGAAATTCGGCGGCCGCTACCCGACCCAGCTCTCCGGCGGTCAGCGGCAGCGCATCGCGCTCGCCCGCGCGCTCGCCATCGAACCCAAGGTGCTGCTGCTCGACGAACCCTTTGGCGCGCTCGATGCCAAGGTGCGCAAGGACCTGCGCCGCTGGCTCCGGCAGCTGCATGACGAGATGGGCCTCACCAGCATCTTCGTCACCCACGACCAGGAAGAGGCCCTGGAGCTTGCCGACCAGGTGGCCGTCATGTCGGAGGGCCGCATCGAGCAGATCGGCACCCCGGATCAGGTCTATCACAGCCCGGCCACACCCTTTGTTTTCGAATTCCTCGGCCATGCCAATCGCCTCACCTGCACCATCAAGGGTGATCAGGCGAAGATCGGCAATATCACCGTGCCGGTGCAGAACATCTCGACCACACGCGAACTCTCCGGCGTCGCCTTCGTCCGGCCGCATGACATCGCCTTGCACCCGCTGGCCGGCATGGCCACCCTGCCGGTGCGCATCCGCCATATGTTCACCGCCGGCCCGGGCGTGAGGCTGGAATTGGAGCGGCTCGATACCAGCGATGTGCTGATCGCCGATCTCTCCCATGAACAGGTGCAGAAGGGCGGCTTCACGGTGGGCCAGGCGGTTGCTGCGGAACTCGCTCTGGTCAGCGCCTTCCCGGCGAATTGAACACACTTTCCAATTTCGGCGCGCGACGGAATGGGCTCAGCAACCGTTGCCATGGGCCCTCGGGTCAAGCCCGAGGGTGACAGGAGCGCATGGTCACCACACCACGCTGCTCTATGGCAAATGGGTGTCATTGCCGGGCTTGACCCGGCAATCCATTCGTCAGTTGTCCATGATGATAGCAGCGCAGATCAGGCTGCCTCGCACCGTGCGCCGATACGCGACATCGTTCGGCGCGTCGCGTTTCAATTGATCTAAATCGGCTTCGCTGGCTCGCCCTGCGGCTGCGGCAGGCAGATCGAATGGATGCCGCCACCGCCATAAGCGAGATCGACAGCGGGGAATTGCAGGACTTCGCGTTTGGGGAACAGGCGCGCCATGGTGTCGAAGGCGCGCTTGTCCTGCGGCCCGTCATCGAAGGCCGGCATGATGATGGCATCATTGGCCATGTAGAAATTCGCGTAAGAGAGGGCGAGACGTCGGCCCTCGCTGTCGAATTGCGGTCGCGGCTGTTCGATCTCGATGATTTCCAGCTCGCGTCCCATGGCATCGCGCGACGCCTTGAGGCGCGCAAGATTATCCGCCAGTACACGCTGATTGGGGTCGGCGCTATCGCTGCAGGTCAGGGCCACGACGGCGCCGGGCCGGATGAAGCGAGCGAGATTGGCAACCTGCCCGCCGGTGATATCGTCCTGCAATCCCTCGCCCAGCCAGATCACCTGGCGCGCGCCGAGCGTGGCGATCAAAACCTCTTCGACCTGCTCGCGTGACATGTTGGGATTACGATTGGCATTCAGCAGCACCGCCTCGGAAGCGATCAGAGTGCCGTCGCCATCGGGGTCGACAGCCCCGCCTTCCAGGATGAGATCGGCGCTGTAAGCCCGCATCTGCAACTGCGCCAGCAAGGCCGCGGCGACTTCGGCGTCGCGTTCATGATCCTCATAGCGATGGCCCCAGGCATTCCATTGCCACCGCACGCCCGCCACGGCGGATTTGCTGCCGGTGAGGAAGCTCGGCCCCATATCGCGGATCCAACAATCGTCATGCGCCAGCGAGATCTGATTGACGCCCTGTCCGGTCAGCAGCGAGACCTCGGCGACATTCTTCGGCTTGGTGATGATGGTGACCGGCTCGAATTGCGCGATGGTATTGGCGAGTTCGGCGACGACATCGCGGGCGCCATCGAGATGCTCGCCCCAGGTCTCCGACCGGCTCGGCCAGGCCATCCAGCAACGCGCATGCGGCGCCCATTCTGCCGGCAAGGAGAAACCATCATCGAAAGGCGTGGTTGGCGCGGCCGTCATGCAAATCCATCTTCCGAGTCAGTGGCGCCGACGATACGGCAATCCGCGACCCTGTAGCAAGCAGTGTAGCAAGCGCCACGAATTAGGCCAGATGGCGATTACAGGCGCGGTGATTCCACAGCGAAACCAAGTGAAAGGTGGTTATGCGCTGTGCGCCATCAGCCGGTGTCAATGATTGGCCGGGGTCAAAAGGATGGCGCGCAATCTTCGCAACCGAGGAGAAGAAACGCCCATCCCGACGGATCGGAATGGGCGTTCACTGTTTCGCGATGATATGCGGCGTTTATGCCGGCTTTATTGGCCGGCCTTCTTGAGCGGCAGATCGTGGCGGATATGCAGCTCCTTGAGGCGGGCCGCCGGCACTTCCGTCGGCGCCTGCATGAGCAGATCTTCCGCCTTCTGGTTGAGCGGGAAGGCGATCACTTCGCGGATATTCTTCTCTTCCGCCAGCAACATAACGATACGATCGATGCCCGGTGCCGAGCCGCCATGCGGTGGGGCGCCGAACTTGAAGGCGTTCAGCATGCCGCCGAACTTGTTCTCGACCTCGCTCGCCGGATAGCCGGCGATCTCGAAGGCCTTATACATGATCTCCGGCAGATGGTTCCGGATCGCACCCGACGAGAGTTCGATGCCGTTGCAGACGATGTCGTACTGGAAGGCCTTGATGGTCAGCGGATCCCGGTTGAGGAGCGCGTCCATGCCGCCCTGCGGCATCGAGAACGGGTTATGGCTGAACTCGATCTGGCCGGTATCCTCGTTCATCTCATACATCGGGAAGTCGACGATCCAGCAGAATTCGAAACGGCGCTGATCGATCAGTTCCAGCTCCTCGCCGAGACGCGTGCGCACCTGGCCGGCGAATTTGGCGGCCGGCAGCTTCTTGTCGCAGGAGAAGAAGACGGCATCGCCATCCTTCAGGCCGGCGACTTCCCGCAACTGCGCGAGACGGGCTTCATCAAGATTCTTGGCGATCGGACCCTTGGCGCCGGCCGCTTCGAAGATCACATAGCCGAGGCCGGCTGCACCCTGGACCTTGGCCCAGTCATTGAGCTTGTCGAAGAAGCTGCGCGGCTTCGTCGCCGCACCAGGTGCGGGAATGGCGCGGACCACCGAACCCATCTCGATCGCCTTGGCGAAGATGCCGAAGCCGGAGCCGCGGAATATCTCCGTCACATCGCTGATCTGGATCGGGTTGCGCAGATCCGGCTTGTCGGAACCGAAGCGCAGCATGGAATCGTCATAGGCAATGCGCGGGAAGGGCATCGCCGAGACCGTACGGTCTTCCTTGAATTCCTCGAAGATGCCGTGCAGCACCGGCTCGATGGTATTGAAGACGTCTTCCTGGGTCACATAGGACATCTCGAAATCGAGCTGGTAGAACTCGCCCGGGCTGCGGTCGGCGCGGCTGTCCTCGTCGCGGAAGCAGGGCGCGATCTGGAAATAGCGGTCGAAGCCGGCCACCATGAGGAGCTGCTTGAACTGCTGCGGCGCCTGCGGCAGCGCATAAAACTTGCCGGGATGCTGGCGCGACGGCACCAGGAAGTCGCGGGCACCTTCCGGCGAGCTGGAGGTCAGGATCGGCGTCTGGAACTCGGTGAAGCCCTGGTCGATCATGCGGCGGCGAACCGAAGCGATCACCTTCGAGCGCAGCACGATGTTGCGATGGACCTTGTCGCGGCGCAGATCCAGGAAGCGGTAGCGCAGGCGGATGTCCTCGCCATAATCCTCGTCGCTGTTGACCTGCAGCGGCAGCACATCGGCGGCTGATTGCAGGAGATAATCCTCGATCTTGACCTCGATCTCACCGGTGGGGAGCTTCGGGTTGACGGTTTCCGGGGTCCGCTTCACCACCTTGCCGGTGATGGTGACGACGCTCTCGACGCGGGTCTGCTCCACCTGCTTGAACAGGGGATGCGAGATATCCAGCACGCATTGCGTCACGCCGTAATGGTCGCGGAGATCGATGAAGACCAGATTGCCATGGTCGCGCTTGCGGTGGATCCAGCCTGACAAACGGACGGTCTGGCCAGCGTCGCTCGGACGCAAGGCGCCGCAGGTATGCGAGCGATAGGCGTGCATGGTCGGTAATCCTTAATGAAAACAGCGAATTAAGGCGGCAAAAGGCCCGGATTTCCGCGATTTGTCAAGCATCGCGTCCCGCTTACCGGCGGGTTCCCCGGGGCCGTCGCCCGCCCCGCCCCGGAGGGCCGCGCGGACCACCCTAGGCACAACCCGGCCAGGGCCCTACCGCAACCCAGGATCGCGTGGCCTAACCCTTTGCAGCGCAGCGTAAACCGGCTATAGCTTGCGCCCATGAGCCAAGACCCCTCGAAGTTATCCACAAGCCTGATCACCGATTCGGCCGCCCTTC
>DATMUQ010000456.1:0-4004 GCA_035563795.1 Terriglobales bacterium
CGGCCCTCGCCACCCTGCCGTCCCTCGACGAGCTTCGCGCCAAGCTGCTCGGCATGCTGCAGACCCCGGCGACCCGTGTCGCCACGGTGGTCCAGGCTCCCGCCGGCCAGCTGGCTCGTGTGTTTGGCGCTTATGCCAAGAAGGGCGAGACCGCGTGACGGTCGACCTGAGTAACAGAAGTTCTATTCGCATTAAGTTTTGAGCCTAGGAGATTTAAATGGCTGATTTGCAGAAGCTGGTTGATGAGTTGTCGAAGCTGACGGTCCTCGAGGCCGCTGAGCTCTCGAAGAAGTTGGAAGAAGCCTGGGGCGTTTCCGCCGCGGCTCCGGTTGCGGTTGCTGCCGCTCCGGGCGCTGCTGCTGCCGCTCCGGCTGCTGAGCAGGACGAGTTCACCGTCGTTCTGGTCGATGGCGGCGAGAAGAAGATCAACGTCATTAAGGAAGTCCGTGCCATCACCGGTCTTGGCCTGAAGGAAGCCAAGGACCTGGTCGAAGGTGCGCCGAAGCCGGTGAAGGAAGGCGTCAACAAGGCCGAAGCCAACGAACTGAAGAAGAAGTTGGAAGAAGCCGGCGCCAAGGTCGAGCTGAAGTAAGCTCCAGACCAACGTCTGTTAGGTGGGGGAAGCGCCGGTTTTTCGACCGGCGCTTCCACGCCGCTTAAGGGACCAGTGTTTTTTATGCAGTGGCGTCGCCGACCGGCGCTGAAAACATAGGTCGGGTACCCCTTGCCGGTACTCAAAAAGGGCAATTTGGTTTTGATGATGCCGGTCGACGGGCCGGTATCCGGTTGGAACAGATGAGGGTCAGCTAATGACGAAATCCTACAGCGGGCGTAAGCGGATTCGTAAGGGCTTTGGCCGCATCTCCGAAATCACCCGTATGCCGAATCTGATCGAGGTGCAGAAGAGCTCCTACGATCATTTTCTGCAGATCGGCGTGCCGGCGGAGAAGCGCGAGAGTGTCGGCCTCCAGGAGGTCTTCCGGTCCGTATTCCCGATCAAGGATTTCTCGGAGAAATCTGAGCTCCAGTTCGTGCGGTATGAGCTGGAAGAGCCGAAATACGACGTCGAGGAATGCCAGCAGCGTGGAATGACCTTCGCTGCGCCGCTCAAGGTCACCCTGCGCCTGGTGGTATGGGATCATGACGAAGAGACTGGCGCGCGGTCGATCCGCGACATCAAGGAGCAGGACGTCTATATGGGCGACATGCCGCTGATGACCAGCAGCGGTACCTTCGTCGTTGCCGGTACCGAGCGCGTCGTGGTCAGCCAGATGCACCGTTCGCCGGGCGTGTTCTTCGATCACGACAAGGGCAAGACCCATTCCAGCGGCAAGTATCTCTTCGCCGCCCGCGTCATCCCCTATCGTGGCTCCTGGCTCGATTTCGAATACGACGCCAAGGATCTCGTCTATGTGCGTATCGACCGTCGCCGCAAGCTGCCGGCAACGACGCTGCTGCTCGCTTTGTGGAACGGCGCTGTCGCGACCAAGATCGCCAAGAACGGTCAGCTGACGGAAGAAGATCGCCGTTTCGGCGGCATGTCGGCCGAAGAAATCCTCGGCTTCTTCTACAAGAAGGTCAGCTATTCGAAGAAGAAGGTCGGCTGGACCACGGAATTCGATCCGGACCGCTTGAAGGGTATCAAGCTGACGGCCGAACTCGTCGATGCCAAGACCGGCGAAGCCGTGGCCGAAGCCGGCGCCAAGATGACGCCGCGCCTCGCCAAGAAGCTGCAGGAAGGCGGCCTCAAGGAAGTGCTGGTGCAGGTCGATGAGCTGATCGGCCGCTATGCCGCCGTCGACATCATCAATGAGAAGACCGGCGAGATCTTCGTCGAGGCCGGCGATGAGCTGACCCAGGCGGTGATTAACCAGCTGGAAGAGAACGGCGTCAAGGAAGTGCCGACGCTGAACATCGACCATGTCAATGTCGGTCCCTATATCCGCAACACCCTCGCTGCCGACAAGAACACGTCGCGCGAGGAAGCGCTGATCGACATCTACCGCGTCATGCGCCCCGGCGAGCCGCCCACACTGGATACGGCTGAAACCCTGTTCCAGGGCCTGTTCTTCGACGTCGAGCGCTATGACCTTTCCTCGGTCGGCCGCGTGAAGATGAATTCGCGCCTCAACCAGCAGACCGCCGATACGGTCCGTGTGCTGCGCAAGGACGACATCCTCGAGATCCTGCGCGTCCTCGTCGAGTTGAAGGACGGCCGCGGCGAAATCGACGACATCGATCACCTCGGCAACCGTCGTGTCCGCTCGGTCGGTGAGCTGCTGGAGAACCAGTATCGCCTCGGCCTGCTGCGCATGGAACGTGCGATCCGCGAGCGCATGAGCTCGGTCGAGATCGACACGGTGATGCCGCATGACCTGATCAATGCCAAGCCGGCTGCCGCCGCTGTCCGCGAGTTCTTCGGCTCGTCGCAGCTCAGCCAGTTCATGGACCAGACCAACCCGCTCTCGGAAATCACCCACAAGCGCCGTCTGTCGGCCCTTGGCCCGGGCGGTCTCACCCGCGAGCGCGCCGGTTTCGAAGTCCGCGACGTGCATCCGACCCATTACGGCCGTATCTGCCCGATTGAGACGCCGGAAGGTCCGAATATCGGTCTCATCAACTCGCTGGCGACTTTCGCCCGCGTCAACCAGTACGGCTTCATCGAAAGCCCGTACCGCAAGGTTGACCGCGGCCAGGTCACCGACGAGGTGGTCTATCTCTCGGCCATGGAAGAGGGCAAGTACACCATCGCCCAGGCCAATGCCGCCGTCGATACGCATAACAAGCTGATCGATGACCTGATCTCCTGCCGCCGTGCGGGTGACTTCGTCATGGCCCGCCGTGACGACATCGACTACATCGACGTCAGCCCGAAGCAGCTGGTTTCCGTCGCCGCGGCGCTCATCCCGTTCCTTGAGAACGACGACGCCAACCGCGCGCTGATGGGCTCCAACATGCAGCGTCAGGCCGTGCCGTTGCTGCAGGCGGACGCACCGCTGGTCGGTACCGGCATGGAAGGCACCGTGGCACGCGATTCCGGCGTTGCCATCGCCGCCCGCCGCAAGGGTATCGTCGACCAGGTTGATGCGACCCGTATCGTCATCCGCGCCACCGAGGAAACTGACTCGGCGGCACCGGGCGTCGATATCTACAACCTGTTCAAGTTCCAGCGCTCGAACCAGAACACCTGCATCAACCAGCGTCCGCTGGTGAAGGTCGGTGAAGTGATCGAGAAGGGCGACATCATCGCCGACGGTCCGTCGACCGAGCTCGGTGAGCTGGCGCTCGGCCGCAACGTGCTGGTCGCCTTCATGCCGTGGCAGGGCTACAACTTCGAAGATTCGATCCTGATCTCCGAGCGTATCGTCCGTGACGACGTCTTCACCTCGATCCATATCGAGGAATTCGAAGTCATGGCCCGCGACACCAAGCTCGGCCAGGAAGAAATCACCCGCGACATTCCGAACGTCGGTGAAGAAGCCCTGAAGAACCTCGACGAAGCCGGTATCGTCTATATCGGTGCCGAGGTGAAGCCGGGTGACATTCTCGTCGGCAAGGTGACGCCGAAGGGCGAAAGCCCGATGACGCCGGAAGAGAAGCTGCTGCGCGCCATCTTCGGCGAAAAGGCGGCCGATGTCCGTGACACGTCCCTGCGCGTGCCGCCGGGCGTCACCGGCACCATCGTGGAAGTGCGCGTCTTCAACCGCCATGGCGTGGACAAGGACCAGCGCGCCATGTCGATCGAGCGCGCAGAGGAAGAGCGTCTGGCGGAAGACCGCGACGACGAACTTTCGATCCTGGAGCGCAACATCTTCTCGCGCCTGTCCGAGATCCTGCTCAACAAGACCGCTTCGGCCGGTCCCAAGGGCATGGCCCCGGACACCAAGATCACCCAGCAGGTGTTGGACACGATTGCCAAGCACCAGTGGTGGCAGATCGGCCTGCGCAACGATAAGGCGATGGCCGAGATCGAGGGCCTGCGTCAGCAGTATGACGAGTCCAAG
>DATMUQ010000457.1:0-3100 GCA_035563795.1 Terriglobales bacterium
TTCAGCTATCAGCCCGGCCGAGCCGTACTTGACCGCTTTAACCTGCGGCTGGAAGCGGGACAACGTGTGGGACTGATCGGCGAATCCGGCAGCGGCAAGTCCACCTTGTTCACCCTGCTGCAGCGCTTTTATGACCTGCAGGGCGGGCGCATCATGATCGACAGCGAGGATATCTCGCTGATCACCCAGGAGAGCCTGCGCCAGGCAATCACCATCGTGCCGCAGGACATCTCGCTCTTCCATCGCTCGATCATGGAAAATATCCGCTACGGCCGGCCGGAAGCGTCCGATGATGAGGTCTTCGCCGCCGCCTCGACCGCCGAATGCCTCGATTTCATTCTCGCCTTGCCCGAGGGCTTCGCGACCGTGGTGGGCGATCGCGGCGTCAAGCTGTCTGGCGGACAGCGCCAGCGCATCGCCATCGCCCGCGCCCTCCTGAAGGACGCACCGATCCTGCTGCTCGATGAGGCCACCTCCGCCCTCGACAGTGAATCCGAAGAGGCGATCCGGCACGCCCTCGACCATCTGATGCAGGGCCGCACGGTCATCGCCATTGCCCACCGCTTATCGACCCTGCGGGGCTTCGACCGGATTGTCGTGCTGCAGGATGGCAAAGTCATTCAGGATGGCGCGCCCGACCAGCTCTTGCGCAAGCAAGGCCAGTATCGCGAGTTGATCAAGCTCGAGATGAGCCGGCTGAACCATCCATCCGCGGACAGCATGAGGCCGCTGGTGGCGGCCGGCGGCGGCTGAGACACGGCCCAAAGCGCGGGCAGCCCACCCATGTTGTCATCCTGACGGCTTCGGTTAAACTCCTTGCAGCAACATCCGCTGAAACAGGGTGAGTGGCGGCAATGGAGACCGACGATCTGGCCGGCAGGGAACAGCCGGCCTATCGCAAGATCGAGACGATACTTTCCGACAGCATCTTTGCCGGCCGCTTGGCGCCGGGAACGGTGCTGCTGGAAGGCCATCTCGCCGCGATTTTCGGCTCCAGCCGGACACCGGTGAAGCAGGCGCTGGACCAATTGCAGGACAAAGGACTGGTCAGCCGTTTCGATGGCCGCGGCTATGTGGTCGGCGATGGTCAAGCCAATCTTCGGAGGGTCTCGCTGACCCCCGATCTGCTGGGTCTTGACGGCGATCGTGCCGAATTGGCGAAAGTCTGGGGCTGGCAGCGCATCTACAACGGCATCGAGCGTGAACTCGTCTTTCGCTCTGCCCTTGGCCGCTTCCGTCTCAACGAGCTAGAACTCGCCCGCTATCATGATGTCGGCCGCACTGTCGCCCATGACGTGCTGGTCCAGGCGCAGTCGATCGGCCTGGTCGCCAAGGACGAGCGCTCACGCTGGTATATCGTGCCGTTGGATGAGAAGCGCATCTGCGATCTCTATGACCTGCGCGAACTTCTGGAGCCCGCCGCCCTGGTCAGCGCCTTGCAGCATATTGCCCCGGAGACATTGCAGGCGATGCAGCAGCGCCTGACCGCCGCCGCCAAGGCCTATCCCGAGATCAGCGCCGCCGAGATGGATTCGCTGGAGCGAGACTTGCATGTCTCCTGCGTGGAATTCGGCGCAAATCCGGAGATCCTCGAGGCCCTGAAACGCACCCGGTGCCTGCTGATCACTGCCAAGCACATGCTGGGCGACCAGGTCTCCTACCCCAAGGACGAGCCGTTCATGGCGGAGCATCTCGCCGTGCTCGATGCCATGCAACGCAATGACGCGGCACAGGTAACTGAGCAGATGCGCATCCATCTGCGAATTGCCCGGGCCAAGGTGCTCGACCGTGTCGCCTTGTTCCGCACGATCTTCACCGGGCCGGACCTGCCCTATATCGGCTGAGCTGCGTCCGGTGGACTACATCACCGCGCCGACCTGCCAGGGCACGAACTCGTTGTCGCCATAATCATATTCCTCGCTGCGGGTCTTCTCACCGGAGGCAACGGCGAGAATCTTCTCGAAGATGCGTTGGCCCGATTCCTCGACGGTCTCATGCCCGGTGACGACGCCACCGCAATTGATGTCCATATCCTCCTGCAGCCGCTCATACATCGGCGTATTGGTCGCGAGCTTGATGCAGGGGGCCGGCTTGAAGCCGGATGTCGATCCACGGCCTGTGGTGAAGCAGACGATATTGGCACCGCCCGCCACCTGGCCGGTGACGGCGGTCGGGTCATAGCCCGGCGTATCCATGAAGACGAAGCCGCGCTCGGTCACCGGTTCGGCATATTCATAGACGGCGTTCAAGCGGCTCGAGCCGCCTTTGGCGACGGCACCCAGCGACTTCTCGAGGATGGTGGTGAGACCGCCGAGCTTGTTGCCGAAGGACGGATTGTTGTTGAGTTCGGCCTGATTGCGGGCGGTGTAATCGCGCCACCAATCGATGCGGGCGAGCAGCTTCTGCGCCACTTCCGGCGTCGCCGCTCGGCGGGTCAGGAGATGTTCGGCGCCATAGATCTCCGGCGTCTCGCTGAGAATGGCGGTGCCGCCATGGCGCACCAGCAGATCGCTGGCGCAGCCGAGGGCCGGATTGGCGGAAATGCCGGAATAACCGTCCGAACCGCCGCATTCCAAGGCCAGCATCAATTTGGCAGCCGGCTGCGGTGTGCGCCTGATGGCATTGACCGAATCCAGCATCGAACCCACCGCTTCGCAGGCGGCATCGATGGTCTTGCGCGTGCCGCCCGTGGCCTGGATCGTCATGGTCTTGAAATTGGCGTGCTCATGCGCGCCATACATGTCCATGATGGCGGAGATCTGGTTGGTCTCGCAGCCGAGTCCGATCATCACCACGCCGCCGAAATTGGGATTCATCGCATGGCCCCAGATGGTGCGGGTGAGGATGCGATAGCCTTCGCCGCTGGTATTGAGCGCACAGCCGCCGCCATGGGTGAGAGCAACGACACCGTCGACATTGTCATAGCCGGCAAGACCGCCCTGGCGGTTGAAACGTTCCGCCACGAAACGTGACACCGTTGCCGAACAGTTCACCGATGAAATCACGGCGATATAGTTGCGCGTGCCGGCACGCCCGCCGGATCGCTCGAAGCCGTTGAATGTCGCCCGCTGGTTCTCCGGCAGATAGGCTGGCGGGCGGG
>DATMUQ010000458.1:0-5418 GCA_035563795.1 Terriglobales bacterium
TGGTCGCCCGCCTCACGCAATAATGCCCGTCTAAACCCTTCGGCTCACGTCGCGGCAGCCGCGACGTGATTCTGCGCCAGGACCTTCAGCTGCTTGAGATCGATCTTGCCGGTGCCAAGCAGCGGCAGGCTAGCAATCGGCAGCAGATCGCTGCGTTTCGGGATCCACAGCTTCGGCAGATCGCGCTCACCCAAAGCCTGCCAGATCTGGTCCGCAGCGAGGGCGTCATGGGCGACATAAAAGGCAACCAGCCTTTCGCCCTTCTGCGCATCCGGCACCGCAGTCACCGCGGCCGCCTCAATTCCCGGCACCGTCATCATCGCTTCCTCAATCTTCAGATGCGGCACCATCTCGCCGCCGAGCTTGCTGAAGCGCGCCAGCCGGTCAGTGATCTTGATGAAGCCGTCGGTATCGATCTGGGCGATATCACCGGTGACATACCAGTCGTCATGCAGGACCGACGCCGTGCGGCCGGGGTCGTTGAGATAGCCGACCATGCGCGCCGGACTCTTCAGCAGCAGCAACCCCTCCTGCCCATCATCGAGATCGGCGAAGGTATCGGGATCGACCACGCGGGCGGCAACACCCGGGATCGGATGGCCGACCGTCCCCGACTTGATGCCGACCTGCTTCTCGCCGGCAACAGCGACATTGGGGACATTGACCGAGACCACCGGGCCCATCTCGGTAGAGCCGTAACCTTCCAGCAGATCGAGATCGAATTTCGCCTTGAAAGCCGCAGCCAGTTCCGGCCGCAACCTTTCGGCACCGACCACTGCGTGACGCAGGCTGGCGAATTGCGCCTTCTCGCATTGCCGCAGATAGATCTGGCAGAAGGTCGGCGTCGCGATCAGCAAGGTCGCCGTGTATTTGGCAATCAGCTCACCGATGGTCTTGCCATCGAGCGGATTGGGATGGAAGACAACACCGAAGCCGCAGACCAGCGGGAAGCACAAGGTACCGGTGAAGCCGAAGGCATGGAAGAATGGCAGGATGCCCATCATGCGATCGTCGCGCTGCGCCTGCAGCAGCTGCGCCAAGGCCTCCAGATTGGAGACGATGTTGTGATGCGACAGCACCACGCCTTTGGGCTCGCCGGTCGAGCCCGAGGAGAAGATCACCGTGCAGATGTCATGCGGGTCACGGCGCTGGTCGCAATAGAGCCGGTCCAGCCAGCGCACCGGCAGCAACCAGGCGAGGATATAAGTGAGTTTCGCCGGGAAGCCGCTCAGCGATTTCAGGATCTCCTCAATATAGATGGCACCGTCCGGTGTCTCCAGCTTCGCCTTGGCGAGGAAGGCGCGCGAGGTGATGACTTGGCTGATCTCCGCCTTCTGACAGGCTGAGCGAATTGCTTCCGGTCCGGCGGTAAAGTTGAGATTGATCGGCACCCGTCCCGCGAACAGGCAGGCCATATTCGCCAGCGCACCGCCGACCGAGGCCGGCAACATCAGGCCGATCTTCTGCGCCTCGCCACAATTGGCGCGGATCCAGCGGGAGAGCAACAGGCTGCCCACCAACGTGCGGCCGAAGCTGAGGCTCCTGCCGGTCGAATCCGCCATGCACAGCCGGCTCCAGACCTGCTTCGCCTGGTGCATGAAACGGACATGCACGAGATCGTCGCGGGTACGGCGCCAGCCAACCGCCTCTGCCCCCAATTCCATCAGGCGCAGGCGAATCTCGCTGGCCTTGGTGTCGGCCGGCATCGGCGCGCCGAACGTCACCGTTACCGGATAAAAAAACCGCGTCGGCCATTTCCAGAAGAACTTGCCGCCCTTGAAACTGAAAATGCTGCCCCAGACCTGGTCGAGATGGACCGGGATCACCGGCACGTCGATTCCGGCGAGGATATGCTCCACCCCGCGGCGGAAGGGCAGCATATTGCCGGTCCGGCTGATCGCCCCCTCGGCGAAGATGCAGACGACATGGCCGGCCTGGAGCTCCGCCCGCGCCTTGCGGACCGATTCCACAGCACCCCTGGCACCGCCCGCGCCAGTGGGGATCGCCCGCATCAGGCGGAAGAAGCGACCGAAGAGCGGCAGGTCGAAGAAAGGCGCATAGACCATGAAGCGGATGAAGCGCTGCACGCAGGAGCCGACCAGCAATCCGTCGACGAAGGAGAGATGATTGCAGACCAGCAGCGCCGGACCGTTCAACGGCACATGCTGCGGATTGACGATGCGGATCTTGTAGATGGTATGGGTCAGCATCCACAGGACGAAACGGATCAGGAAGTCCGGCAGCAGCAACAGCAGATAGGCGGTGACGCCGAAACAGAGGATACCGGCCAGCAGCATCGACTGATTGGGCTGCAGGCGCAGGATATGGCCGCCGACATAGACGGCGAGCGCCCCGAACATGATGCCGATATTGTTGAGCACATTGTTGGCGGCGATTAGCCGGCCGCGCAAACTGGAATCCGCTTTCTGCTGCAGCATCGCATTCAGCGGCACGATGAAGAAGCCACCGGCGAAACCCAGCACGCCGAAGCCCGACGCCGCCAGTCCGAAACTGTAATTGCCGAAGATCATGGCGGAAGCGATCAGTCCCATGCCGATCGAGCCCAGCGGCACCAGGCCCAGTTCCACCTTGTGGCCGGACAGGCGCCCCGCCAGCATGCTGCCGGTACCGATGCCAATGGCTAGGGCCGCCTGCAGCAGGCTGGTCCTTGTATCGTCGAGATGCATCAGCTCCTTGCCATACTGCACGGTCAGCAATTGCACCCAGGCACCGACGAACCAGAAATAGCTGATGCCGATGACGGTCAGCCACAGGCGCCGGTTGGAGCGCAACTGCTTGAGACCCTGCGCGACATCGCCGAAGGGTACCCAGGACAATGACTTGGTGCGCGCGGGAGTTGGCGTCTGGCCGATGCCGAGGCTGCAGAGTGAGCCGATCAGCGCAAAGAAGACCGCGACATAGCCGATGATATAGAGCCCATGCTTCAGATGGCCATAGACGACGCCACCGACCACGGCGCCGAGGATGATCGCCAGGAAGGTGCTCATCTCGATGAGCGCATTGCCGCGCGAGAGATCCCTATCCGGCACCAGTTCCGGCACCGAACCGTATTTCGCCGGGCTGAAGAAAGCGGCCTGGGTTGCCAGCAGGAACAGCACCACGAAGAGGCCGTTGAGGCTTTCGGCATAGAAGGCGATCAGCGCCAGGACCATGGTGACGATTTCCAGTGCCTTGGTGGCGATCAGCACCTTGCGCTTGGAAAACATGTCAGCAAGCTGGCCAGCATAATCGGAAAACAGGATATAGGGCAGGACAAAGACGGCCCCGGCGATGCCGAGGTAGAAATTGCTGTCCAGCGCCGGCTGGACGCCTGCCGCCTTTTCCTCGACCAGCGCGTCGATCACGTAAAAGGTGACCGCGGTCTTGAAGAAGTTGTCGTTGAAGGCCCCCAGGAATTGGGTCGCCAGCATCCAGGCAAAGCCCGGCTGACGGACCAGCTTCCAGTAACTGCTTTCATACATTGGCTTTTTCCTGAATCGGCCGACCCCAAACCCGAGCCGAAACCATCGCGACAGCTCGCTTTTCTGTCAAGCGAGGGACGGCCCGTCCCTTTCGCAATTGCAATTATGGCAGGGCTGTTACGCCGTCCTGACATTGACAATCATTCGCAACAACGCCATATTCAGTTTCGGATCTGCTGCGGAGACGCATGAATGTATGTCTGCGTGTGTAACGGCCATCGGAGCCAGGATATTGAACGGACGGCGCGGGAGCGAAACCTGACCTGCGCCCGGGCCGTTTATGATGCCCTGGAAGGCCCGGTTTGCTGCGGCCAGTGCCTGGATATGGCCCAGGATATGGTCGACGAGATCCATGCCGCGAAGCCGCGGCGCCTGATGGCGGCGGAATAAGGCGGTCCCCATGTATATCTGGCGCTCCACCCCGCGACGTTCTTTCTTCTGGTTCCTGACCCTGCTCGGTCGCCGTTCAACACAGCGCTGACGCGCGCGGCTCACGAGCCGGACCAGCCCCCTCTCGATACCGGTCCTAGCGACCCTGCTTCATCAGGCCTATCCTTCTTCGATTCAGTCGAGGGAGCGGCGTATGACACAGGGTATCGGCGGCAGCGACAAGACGATCATCCGGACCACCTGTCCGCGCGATTGCTATGACGCCTGCGGCATTGCCGTGGTGAAGCGCGCCGATGGCCTCGTGCGCGTACTCGGCGATCCCGATCATGCCGTTTCCCGCGGCGCCCTCTGCGGCAAATGCGCCATCGCCTATAACGGCGCCTTCCTCGATCCATCGGCCCGCCTGCTCTCACCGTTGCGCCGCATCGGCGCCAAGGGCGAAGGCCGCTTCGCCGAGATCGGCTGGGACGAAGCCTTGGCCGAAGTGGCCGACCGGCTGCAAGCGATCCTGCGCGAGCATGGACCGGAAACCATCCTGCACGGACATTACACCGGCACCTGCTCGCTGCTGGCCGGCGGCTTCCCGCAGCGTTTCTTCAACCGCCTCGGCGCCGGTGAGATCGATCCCGACAGCATCTGCAATGCCGCGGGTCATGCGGCGCTTGGCTATCTCTACGGCACCTCGGCTTTGGGCTTCGATCCGCGCACAGCCAAGGACGCCGCCTGCATCCTGGTCTGGGGCGCCAATCCTTCCGCCGCCGCGCCGCATATGCATAAGCATTGGCTGAAGGAGACGCCGGCCAAGGTGATCGTCGTCGATCCGGTGCGCCATGACACCGCGGCGGCGGCCGATCTCCATCTGCAGCTCTATCCCGGCAGCGATGCCGCCCTCGCCTTCGCCATGTTGCGGGTGATGCGCGACGAGGGCCTGATCGATCATGCTTATCTGGCCGCCAATGCCATCGGCTGGAACGAGATCGAGCCGCTGATCGAGCAGGTCACGCTGGATTGGGCGAGCGAGGTCACCGGTGTCGCCACTGGCGATATCATCGCCGCCGCCCGCCTCTATGGAAGCGGCCCCTCGCTGCTCTGGCTCGGCCAGGGATTGCAGCGCCAGGCTCTGGGTGGCAACATCTTTCGCGCCGTCGGTCTGCTGCCTGCCGCCAGCGGCAATATCGGCAAGCCCGGTGCCGGCTTCTGCTATCTCAATGGCGGTGGCCGCAAGGGCATCGATGGCGACGATATCGAAGGGCCGGCACTGCGCCGCAACGAGCGCCGCGTCGTCAGCCATATGGATCTGGTCGACTGTCTCAACGATCACACCCAGGCACGCGGGCTTTTCACCTGGAACATCAATATCGCTGCCTCCAATCCGCAGCAGGCCGCCTTGCACCGGGCCTTGTGCCGCGAGGATCTCTTCCATGTCGCGGTGGATCCCTTCCCCACCGACACGGTCGATTTCGCCGATATCGTGCTGCCGGCCGCGAGCTTCCTCGAATTCGACGATATCGTCTCGCCCTATTTCGATCTCACTTTGTCGGCCCAG
>DATMUQ010000459.1:0-3768 GCA_035563795.1 Terriglobales bacterium
TCCGATCTAGCAAGGTGGCCGTTGTCACCGGTGCCGGACGCAACATCGGCCGCGCCATTGCGCGTCATCTGGCCGCCGCCGGCGCTGCGGTCGTTGTGAATGTGCGCAACAATAAAGCCGAGGCCGACGCGGTCGTGAAAGAGATTGAAGCGGGCGGCGGCAAGGCCATTGCCGTAGTCGCCGACGTCGCCGACCCGATCGCGGTCGAGGCCATGGCAGAGGCGGCGCTGAAGGCATTCGGTCGCATCGACATACTGGTCAACAATGCGTCGCTGCGGCGAGAGAAACCGATCGATCAGATGAGTTACACCGACTGGCGCGAGGTGATGGGTGCCACGCTCGACTCCGCTTTCCACGGTGTGCGTGCGTGCCTGCCGGCGCTCAAGAAGGCAGGCGGCGGCACGATCATCAATGTTGGTGGCCTGAGCGCACATATCGGCTCGAAGAACCGCGCGCATGTGATGACCGCGAAGGCCGCGTTGGTCGGCTTCTCGCGCGCGCTGGCGCACGACCTCGCTGCCGACAAGATCACGGCAAATTGCGTGGTCCCCGGCGCGATCGACACCACGCGGCCGGGCTCTTCGCCCAACCCGGCGCACCATCTGACCCATGGCACCATCACGGGCGAGCGCGGCAAGCCCGACGACGTTGCTGCCATGGTGCGGTTCCTAGCCGGCCCCGGCGGCCGCTTCGTCACCGGCCAGACTATCCATGTCAACGGCGGAGCCTTTCTTGGGTGATAGCCCCGCGCGTCCGAAAGTGCTAATCCACGCCCCAAGAATTTCCGGTCAGTAGTGAGGCTCGTCATGTACACCGATCTCGCACTCTATATCGACGGCAAATGGCTCAACGGCGAAGGCCGCAAGGGCGAAGACGTTATCAACCCGGCGACCGGCAAGGCGCTTGGCCACCTTCCGCATGCCTCGACCGCCGACCTTGATGCGGCGATTGCCGCTGCCGAGAAGGGTCTCGCAGTCTGGAAGTCAACTTCAGCCTATGACCGCTCCAAGATCATGCGGAAGGCCGCCGATCTGCTGCGTGAGCGATACGATCATGTATCGAAGGTGCAAACCCAGGAGCAGGGCAAGGTCTATGTCGAGTCGCGCGCCGAGGTGCTCACCTCCGCCGAGATTATTGAGTGGTACGCCGAGGAAGGCCGCCGCACCTATGGCCGCGTCGTTCCGGGCCGCCAGAAGGGCGTACGGCAGATCGTTCTGCAGGAACCGGTCGGCGTGGTCGCGGCGTTTACACCGTGGAATTTCCCGACACTGACGCCGGTGCGCAAGATCGGTGGCGCACTCGCCGCCGGCTGCTCGATCATCATCAAGGCCTCGGAAGAGACGCCGGGCACCTGCATCGAACTGGCGAAATGCTTTGCTGACGCTGGGCTGCCTGCGGGCGTGCTTAACTTGGTGTTCGGCGTGCCGGCCAACGTTTCCGAGCATCTCATCCCGGCCAAGGCGGTCAAGAAGATCTCCTTCACCGGCTCGATTCCGGTCGGCAAGCATCTCGCTGGGCTAGCCGCCAGGGGTATGAAGCGCGCCACCATGGAGCTCGGCGGCCACTCGCCTGTTGTGGTGTTCGAAGACGCCGATCCGGAGAAGGCGGCCGACACCATCGCGGCATTCAAGTATCGCAACGCAGGACAGGTCTGCATTTCACCCACGCGCTTCTATGTGCAGGAGAAGTCGTACAACAAATTCCTAGCCCGCTTCACCGAATACGCGAAGGGATTGAAGATGGGCGACGGGCTGGAGAAGGGCATCACGCTCGGGCCGCTCGCCAATCCGCGTCGGCTCGACGCCATGGAAACCTTCGTCAACGACTCCAAGGCGCGCGGTGGCAAGGTCGTCACCGGCGGCTCGCGCCAGGGCAACCAGGGCTTCTTCTTCCAGCCGACGGTGATCACCGACGTACCCGACGACTCCAAGATCATGACCGAGGAGCCGTTCGGCCCGGTGGCGCCGATCGTCACATTCAAGACTTTCGACGAAGTGGTAGAACGCGCCAATTCACTGCCTTATGGTCTAGCGGCTTATGCCTTCACCTCGTCGGAGAAGACCGCGACCGCCATCGGCGACGCCATGCAGTCAGGTATGGTAGGCGTCAATAGCGTCGCCGTATCGACGCCGGAAACTCCGTTCGGTGGCGTCAAGGAATCGGGCTACGGTTCGGAAGGCGGTATCGAAGGCCTGCAGGCTTATCTGAACACGAAGTTCATCTCACAGGCGTAAGCCTGCGAGCAATCCTGTCGGAAATTTTGGCGATACGCTTCGGGAGCGGTCGAATTGGGGTCTTGCCTGACTGATGCGACCCGCGACGGCCGCTCCCGCTGTGCCGTTCGCTAACCCGCCGCTATGCTTTCGCCCGAACGGATGCGATCGCAATCATGGCGGCATTCTGACCCGGTGGCGTCATAAAACCTCCGCGTCCGATGTCCGACCTATTAGTCTGATCAATTCTTGCAGACTGTCAAGGTCGGATAGCGCGTGAAAATGTCGCAAGGTTCCCGACGCCTAGTAAGGCGTTCACCATATTTGCTATGCACGTGCGGCCTTCCCAGCGTACCTGCGGCATTTCCATGAACCTTCCGCGCCGGAAACTCCTACAGCTCGCGGTTGGTGCTGCCGCGCTTCCTGCTGTCCTGCGTTTTGCTTTCGCGCAGAGCTATCCGTTACAGCCGGTGCGCATGATCGTCGGCTTTCCCGCCGGGCAGGCTGCCGACAGCTTGGCGCGCATCGTGGCCCAGGCGTTGTCGCAACGGCTCGGGCAGCAGGTCATTGTCGAGAACCGCCCGGGCGCCGGCGGCAATATCGGCACGGAAGCCGTCGTTCGAGCCGCGCCCGACGGCTACACGATCCTCATGGAAGTGATGACCTCAAACGCCATCAACGCGACGCTTTATCCCAATCTTAATTTCAATTTCATCAAGGACATCGCGCCGGTCGCGATCATCGGCGGCGGCGCCTACGTGATGACAGTCAATCCGTCAGTGCCCGCCAAGACCGTGCCAGAGTTCATCGCCTATGCCAAAGCCAAACCGGGCAAGATTAACATGGGCTCGGCCGGCATCGGCACGCCGCCACATGCCTTCGGCGAACTATTCAAGATGCTGGCCGGCGTCGACATGGTGCACGTGCCGTACAAGGGCAGCTACGTGCCCGATCTGCTCAGCGGCCAGGTGCAGGTCGTATTCGCGCCGATCCCGACAGTGATCGCGCACATTAAATCCGGCAAGCTGCGCGCGCTCGCGGTGACCGCCACCAAGCGTTCCGAGGCGTTGCCCGATACGCCCACAATCGCCGAGTTCGTGCGCGGCTATGACGCTAGCGGCTATTTCGGTTTTGGCGCGCCCAGCCGCACGCCGAAAGATATCATCGACAAGCTCAACGCGGAAATTAAGGCTATCGTCGTTGATCCACCGATCAAAGAAAAACTGGTCAGCCTCGGCATCGAGCCGATGCAGCTGACGCCCGCCGAATACGGCAAGCTCATCGTGGCTGAAACCGAGAAGTGGACCAAGGTGGTCAAGACCGCCGGCATGAAGGCGGATTGATCCGTGAAAAATACGATCAGCTTACGGGAGCGTTTCGTCCGTGGCCACAGCCTGACCGGCATCATCGATTTCATCGGCGCGCCGATGGCGGTCGAGATCCTGGCACGCGCCGGCATCGATTTTGTCATCATCGACATGGAACACTGCCCGATGGACTTGGGCCGCTGGCCCAACTCATCCGGGCGGCCGACGCGGCGGGCATCGCTCCGCTG
>DATMUQ010000460.1:0-2199 GCA_035563795.1 Terriglobales bacterium
CGCGGGCCGCTGGGCGCGGTCGACAGCAGCTCGCATGCGGGGTCGGGTTTCACCATCCCGCAGACTTTGACCGCCATCGTGCCGATGCCGGAAGCGGCGGTTATGCTGGCTTTGACGGACGGTCTCGCCAGTGCCGGCTGACGACAACCAGTTTCGTCTGATGCCTCACCCGCCGATCCTCGCGCAGGCGCCGAGAAGGGTAGGGCCGTTCACCGTTTCAGCGACGGGACAGAGCAGGCTTTCGAAGTGCAGCCAGTCGCGTTCGTGCAAGGCGAGGTGCCCGCGGCTGTAATAGGGCACGGCTTGTTTGCTGACGAAATCGAGATAGAGCGAGAAATCGCGGTCCATGATGTCGTCGGACTGGCGGCGCCAGTGGTGGCCCTTCTTGAGATTGAACAGGCCTCCATATTCCTCGCCGGCGAGGCGCAGGCAGTAGCCGTCATCCCGCGGCGCGATGACGAAGAGATGCGGCGCCAGCATCGGATGCTGCAGGATGTCGAAATCGGCAAAACCTGGTGCGTGATCCTGGGCGGTCTCCTGCCACCAGGTGAAAAGACGAAGCAGCTTCGGAGAATGAAAGCTATCGGCGCCCGCCCGCGCGATGTGGCGTCCGCTCATGCCCGGCAGGTCCGGGACCGGGCTGTCACTATCGATGACCATGTCGTGCACTCCCCCGCATGGCGAGCCCCTCATGACCGAAGTGCAGAAGCCATGAATGGTAGAGTGCGGTCACCGACGGCGAAAGTGCTTTCTGCCGCTGCCGATTTTTCTCTAGGCTCGCGATCCTATCGCGCTTGCGGTGTCATTGCGCGGCAACGCTGCGCCGTGGCGGCCGCAGATGCTCGAGGCCATGGAACTCGACGAATTTCGTCGTCGCGGCCCAGACGTGATCGCCATAGAGAAAGGGCTCGAAGCTGTTGCCTGCGATAGCTGCGGCAGTTGGTAGCGGTTCGATCAGCGCATCGACCCGCGGCTCGTAGAAGAAGGGGACCGAGTAGCGTTCCTCGCCATGGCCGATCACGCGATGCTGGGTCGCCTTGATGCGGCCGCCGGTCCATCTCTCCAGCAGCTTGCCGAAATTCACCACCAGCGTTTCCGCTTGTGGTGGCACATCGATCCAGCTCTCATCGCGGGCCAGCGCCTGCAGGCCGGCGACGCCATCCTGGGCGAGCAGGGTGACGAGACCGGAATCGGCATGCGGCGCGCCGATGAGATAGACGCGTTTGCCCTCATGCTCGGTCCAGAACTTGGCATCCTGCATCACTGCCACCGAGGCGTCGGGGCGCGGCGGGTAATGGATCAGGCGGAAGGTGGAGACGCCGCCGCGAAAGGCATCGTCGAAATATTGTTCGTCGAGGCCGAGGCCGCGGGCGATGCTGCGCATCAAGGCCTGGCCGACGCGCTCCATGGCGCGGTAATAGTCGGCGGCGGCCTGGCGCCAGCCGGGCAGAAGCGTGTCTGCCGGCAGCGGCGTGGCCTCGCGCAGGGGATCGCCGGCATCGACGACGCCGGCGCCATAGGCGATATCCGGCCCCATATCGATGCCTTCCTTATAGGTCGGATGCCCATCCTGGAGGGGAAACCAGCCGCGATAGACATTGGCATTGGCGGCCAAGAATTTCTGCCGCCAGAGCCCGCGCAGCTCGGTTGCCGGCAGGGCGAAGATGCGTTTCAGCTCTTGCAGTTCGCGCGACGTGATCGGTACGTCGCGCGGCAAGCCGGCGACCAGCATGAAGCCGATCTCGGCGGCGGCAGTGGCGATGGCGGCATCCGCCTGGTCGCGCGTGGCGCCGGCTGGACCGAAGAGCGGGGCGATATCGATGCGGGGGATCATGTGCGGCCTGACTGTCGTGAGGACGCGAGGATTAGGCACCGCTCAAAGGCGGCCGGCAATTGCCTTTGATGCAATGAGGCGATGAGCTTTTCGCACGGAACGCTGGGATAGATGTCAGGTCAGGCTGGCCGCAGGGCGCGGGCGGCGCAGAGGATCAGCAGGGCAACGACAATCGGCACCGTGGCGAAGATCGGGTTCTGCAGCCAGAGACCGGCCGCTGCCGCCCAGGAGACAGCGCAGAAGGCTTCCGCGAAGGTGGCGAGACGCGAGGAGGTCTGGCGGCGGCTGAAATAGCGGCGCTTAGCCTGGCTGCGGAACCAGATCTGGATCATGGTCGAGGAGACGGAGGCGAGAATGATGCCGAG
>DATMUQ010000461.1:0-3434 GCA_035563795.1 Terriglobales bacterium
GCCTTTCCTTCTGGAGCCAGATCGGGGCGAGGACGAACACT
Source organism: Terriglobales bacterium (assembly GCA_035563795.1). Lineage (GTDB taxonomy): Bacteria > Pseudomonadota > Alphaproteobacteria > Dongiales > Dongiaceae > Dongia_B. The sequence goes on from DATMUQ010000461.1 coordinate 42, forward strand.
GATGATCGGTGGCAAGACGCTAGCCCGCAGCCGATGCAAATTACCCCCATGCCTTAGATCGAATCATAGAAGAACCCACAGAGTATGTGATCGACCTTCAGTCCTTCGGCCGAAAGCGGCAGCAAGACACGGTCATAGATAACGTAGCCGCGATCTTGGTAGGCCATGCTGCCGCGACTGAAGGAGGGCCGCCGGTTAGCGATAACATCACCATAGAGCGCGAGGATTTCGGCGGCTCGCGTCGGATTGCCCTTGGCGATCGTGTCGCGAATGGTGCGCCCCTTGAATGATTGGACGGTGATGGCATCGACCGCCGTGCCGGTGATGAGGTAACGACAGTCAGCGGGGTCGGTCCCTGCCTCCATCAGCGCTACATACGCGAGTAGGTCGCGCAGATCCTCAGGCATGACGGCTTCCCGTGCGGGCATAGCGCGATCCCCACGCCAACGATCCCAGATATCGTAAAGACGTTGTGGTCGATCGGTCAGCGGCTCAAAGCCATAGGCATGCTCGATCAGCATCGCTCAGCGTCCGACAGCTGCCTTCCCGCATCTCATCATTGCTTAACGACATCGTCGGAAGCAAGCGCTTGCCGGCATCCCCAGGGGTAAAGAGGAACTTTCAAACCGCCCGCACCGTTGAGATCAGATATTATTCCCAGAGCTCAGACCGGAAAGGAGACCGCCTTGTTCGGATTGAAGAGTGTCAGCGTGGCGGCAATCGCTGCGATATCAATGCTCTGTGGCACCCCTGCAAGAGCGTCATCGATCCTGATCGACCAGGGAAACATCACCTACGATCCCGATACGAAGATGCAGTGGCTGGATATCACCGAGACGGCCGGCCTCAGCTACAATGACGTGCTCACCAATAACGGTGTCAACTTCATCCAGAATGGCTGGCGCTTCGCGACCGATTTCGAGGTTGATCAACTCTACCGCCATGCCGGCCTGCCACTGGCCTCTTATCCCAATGGCCAGTTCTTCTACACCAGCAATCCGATGGAGCCGGGTTATGCGGCGCTGGAGCACGACGCCCATGTGTTGGGCAGCCAGCTGGGCTGGACCTCGCAATCCGGCAATGATTTCTCCACCACCGGCTTCTTCGACATCCATCAAACGCCGCGCAATCCGACGGCGATCCTGGGTGTGACCACGCTCTACATCCTCGGTTACCTGGAGAACGGCCCGAATAGCAGTTTCACGGTCGGCGAGGATTTCGACAGCATCACCAAGAATGACCGCATCGCCACGGCCGGTGCCATGCTGGTGCGCGGCGGCGATGTCGCGGTCGTGCCGATTCCCGGCGGCGTGATCCCCTTCGCAACCATTCTGCTGGGACTGACCGGGCTTAATCTCTATCGCCGAAACCGGCTCTCCTGAGACGGATCAGAAAGCTTGCTGCGGCACTGCCGTATCGGCTGATAAAAAAGGGCGGCTCCTTTCGGGGCCGCCCTTTCCGTTACGTGATCGCGAAGCCGATCAGCTGCGCATTTTCTTGCCTTCGGGATCGAAGAGCGGATCGAGAATGATGGTCGCCTTGCGATTCTCACCGATGATCTCAATCTCGAAGGCGCCTTGCGCCGTGTCGGTCGCCAGTTCCTTCGGGACATAGCCCTGGGCCAGCGACTTGTCCACATAATGCGCATAGCCGCCGGAGGTCACCCAGCCCACGACCTTGCCCTTGTGCCAGATCGGTTCGTCGCCGAGCACATCGGCATCGCCGGCATCGACCACCATGGAGACACGGCGCAGCTTGCCGCCGGTCCGCTTCTCTTCCATCGCCGCCTCGCGGCCGATGAAATCGTTCTTGGTCAAGTCGATGAAGCGATCGAGGCCGCCTTCGAAACCGCCATAGATCGGGCGGAGTTCGCGGAACCAGGTCGGGAAGTTCTTCTCGAGACGCATCGACAGGAGGGCGCGCATGCCGAAATTGACGATGCCATGCGCCTTGCCGGCCCGCATGATCTCCTGATAGAGGCGGCGCTGATAGTCCGGCGCCACCCAGATTTCATAACCGAGATCGCCGGTATAGGTGACGCGGTTGATCATGGCCGGGACATTGGCGATGTCCATCGAGCGGTGATCCATGAACTTGAAGCCGGCGTTCGACACGTCTTCGTCGGTGAGCTGCTCCAGCACCGCCCGCGACTTCGGACCGGCGATGGAGAGGCCGACCAGATTCATGTCGAAGCGATGGATCTTGACCGAGCCATCGGCCGGCAGATGCTGCTCGAACCAGCGCATGTGATAACGCTGCGCCTGGCTGGAACCCCACATGTAGAAGCATTCATCCGCGGCCTTGGCGATGGTGAAGTCGCCGATCAGCTTGCCCTGCGGATTGAGCATCGGGGTCAGGATGATGCGACCGGTCTTCGGCATCTTGTTGGTCATCAGGCGCGACAGGAAGGCCTCGGCGCCCGTACCGGTGAAACGGTACTTGGCGAAGTTGGCGATTTCCGTGACGCCGACACCATTACGGGTGCCGAGCACTTCCGCCTTCACATGCGGGAAATCCGTTGACCGGTGGAAGGAGAAAACATCCTTCGCCTCGGTGCCCTTGGGTGCAAACCAGAGCGGGGTTTCGAGGCCCCAGCTATCGCCCATGACGGCGCCCTGCGAGAGCATGATGTCATAAAGCGCCGTGGTCTGCTGCGGACGGGCCGCCGGCAGCTCCTCGTTGGGGAAACGGACCGAGAAGCGGCGAGCATAGTTCTCGCGCACCTTCTCATTGGTGTAGGAGCGGGTCGCCCATTCGCCGAAGCGGGCGACGTCCATCGCCCAGACATCGAAGCCCGGATCGCCATTGACCATCCACTGCGACAGTGCGAGGCCAACGCCGCCCCCCTGGCTGAAGCCCGCCATGACGGCGCAGGCCGACCAGAAATTCCTCAGGCCCGGAACCGGACCCACCAGCGGGTTGCCGTCGGGCGAGAAGGTGAAGGGGCCGTTGATGATGCGCTTGATGCCGACATTGGCGAGGGCCGGGAAATGCTTGTGGCCCAGTTCCAAATTGTCGGCGATGCGATCGAGATCCGGCGCCAGCAATTCCTGGCCGAAATCCCATGGGGTCTGGCGCGGCTGCCAGGGCTTGCAATTCTGTTCATAGGTGCCGAGAACGATGCCGTTGCGTTCCTGGCGCATATAGATTTCCGACTTGAAGTCGATGATATGCGGCAGTTCGTGGCCCCGCTCCTTGTTGAAGGCAACCACTTCCGGCATGTCCTCGGTGACGAGATACATATGCTCCATGGCGAGGACCGGCAGTTCGATGCCGACCATGCGGCCGACTTCGCGGGCCCAGAGACCGCCGCAATTGACGACGTGCTCGGCATGGATGTTGCCGTTCTCGGTGATCACATCCCAAGTGCCGTCGCTGCGCGGCTGCAGATCG
>DATMUQ010000462.1:0-8978 GCA_035563795.1 Terriglobales bacterium
TCGATCACATCACGGTCCGCACCCGCAAGCCCGCGGAGACTGTCCGCTTCTTCACTGACCTAATCGGCCTCAAGGAAGGCTGGCGCCCCGGCTTCAACTTCCCCCGCCACTGGCTCTATAACGGCGACACCGCCGTCATCCATATCGTCGCGGTCACCGACAATGAAGCGGAGCTGCGCAATTATCTCGGTACGCGCAGTGGGAGCGCGGGGACGGGAACCATCGATCATATCGCCTTCCGCTGCCATGGCCTCGATGCCATGCAGCAGCATCTCATCGATCTCGGCCAGGAATTCCGCGAACGCGTGGTGCCGGATATCGGCGAACACCAGCTGTTCCTGCAGGACCCCAACGGCATCAACATCGAGCTCGTCTTCCCGCATGCGGAAAGCAACCGCGTGCGCGGGGAGCGTGTTGCTCCGCCGGCAATGTGCAGTACCGGGCGATAGGATCTGCCTGCCTGAGCCGGCTTCGCGGCCGGCGATGGACCCAAAAAAGTAAACATTTCCCGCGGCGATTTTGCTGCGCTGCGGCAATAAAAAGCCCGAAGAATCAGCAAAACTCCGTCTTGCGATGTTTAGTGAATTGATGTTTACTGAACATGCTAATGAAACACCGCTTTCGTGTCTGGGGAGATGGGAATGCGGTGGCTGCGGCGTAGATCGCAGTTGAACAAAGAGTGCAGCAGTTGAAGTAGCCGTGACCCAACACGGCCGTCACGCCGTCGATTGTCGGCGGCGATTTCGACAACTGTGGGAGGAAACCAGATGAAAAGATTACTGGCGTTTGCCGGAGCCATCGCTGCTGCTGCGATCGCTCTGACGCCGATGAAACCCGCGCAGGCCGCGGGTCAGTTGACCTTGTGCTGGGCCGCCTGGGATCCAGCAAATGCCCTGGTGGAATTGTCCAAGGATTTCACCGCCCAAACCGGCATCGCGATGAAGTTCGAATTCGTCCCCTGGACGAATTACGCCGATCGCTTCCTCAATGAACTCAACTCGCACGGCAAGCTCTGCGATCTCATCATCGGCGACAGCCAATGGATCGGCGGTTCGGCGGAAAACGGCCATTACGTCAAGCTGAATGACTTCTTCCAGAAGGAAGGCATCAGCATGGACGATTTCATGCCGGCGACCGTGCTCGGCTACTCGGAATGGCCGAAGAATACGCCCAATTACTGGGCGCTGCCGGCGATGGGTGATGCGCTCGGCTGGGTCTATCGCAAGGACTGGTTCGAGCGCGCCGATATCAAGGCCGCCTATAAGGAGAAGACCGGCAAGGATCTGGCTCCGCCCAAGACCTGGGATGAGCTGAAGCAGATCGCCGAATTCTTCCAGGGCCGCGAAATCGACGGCAAGAAGCGCTATGGCGTGTCGATCTTCACCGAGCGTGGCTCGGAAGGGATCACCATGGGTGTGACGGCCGCCCTCTATGATTATGGCTTCGATTACAGCGATCCGAAGAAGCCGTATTCGATGGAAGGCTTCGTCAATTCCGACGGCGCGGTGAAGGGTTTGGAGATGTATAAGAGCGTCTTCAAATGCTGTACGCCTCCAGGCTACACCGATGCCTATATGCAGGAAGGCCTCGATGCCTTCAAATCGGGCCAGGTCGCGATGATGATGAACTGGTTCGCTTTCTGGCCGGGCCTCTACAAGGACCCGAATGTGGGCGGCGACAAGATCGGCTTCTTCTCCAATCCGGCCGAGACTTCGCATTTCACCCAGCTGGGCGGGCAGGGCATCTCGGTGGTCTCCTATTCGGACCACAAGGACGATGCGCTGAAATACATCAAGTGGTTCGCCGGCAAGGATGTGCAGAAGAAGTGGTGGGCCCTCGGTGGTTATTCCTGTGCAAAGTCGGTGTTGCAGGATCCGAGCTTCCCGAAGAGTGCGCCTTTCGCCCAGGAATTCCTGGATTCGATGGGCATCGTGAAGGACTTCTGGGCCGAACCGTCTTATGCTCAGCTACTGCAGGATATGCAGAAGCGGGTCCACGACTTCGTGGTGGCCGATCAGGGTACCGCCAAGGACGCCCTGGACCAGCTGATCAAAGACTGGACGCAGGTCTTCCAGGACGAGGGTAAGCTTTAGTCAATCTCCCCGGTACCGTTCCGTTCTGCATCGCCGTGATCTGGAAAGCGGTGTGGAACGGACGGCCGGCGATCGACCGAAGCCATGACTGACTGCTGCAGGACCGCATTTCATGAGCAATTCCTTGACCAAGAATGGCCTCGCCGATCGGGTAGCGGGTGCAACACCGGAAGTCGTTTCCCGGCGCATCACCGGTCTGTCCGATCGCGCGATCTCGTGGCTGTTCGTCGGCCCGACCATGGCGCTGTTGCTGGCGATCAATATCTTCCCCTTGGTGTGGACGGTCTATCTGTCCTTCACCAATTACTTCGCCAACCGACCGAACGCCCTCCTGAAATATGTCGGCATTCGTAACTACCAGCGCATCCTGACCGATGCGGATACCTGGACGGCGATGCAGGTGACGGCGCATTTCGTCATCTGGACCATTATCATCGAGACCGTCCTCGGTTTCACGCTGGCCTATCTCATCGACAAGAAATTCCGCGGCCATGGCTTCTGGACCACCATCATCCTGTTGCCGATGATGCTCTCGCCAGCCGTGGTCGGCAATTTCTGGAAATTCCTCTATCAGCCGCAGATCGGCCTCTTCAACCTGGCGATCTCCAGCGTGACCGGTGGCGATCCGTCATCCTTCCAGATGATCGGCGATATCGCTCTTGCCCCCTGGTCGATGGTGATCGTCGACGTCTGGATGTGGACGCCCTATGTGATGCTGATCTGCCTCGCCGGTCTGCGCTCCATCCCGGACTACATCTATGAGGCGGCGGAGGTCGATCGTGCATCCAAGTGGCGGCAGTTCTGGTCGATCACCTTGCCGATGGCGACGCCCTTCATCATGCTGGCGGTGCTGTTCCGCGGCATCGAGAACTTCAAGATGTTCGACATGGTCAACCTGCTCACCTCAGGCGGACCAGGCTCGACCACGGAAGTCGCCTCGATCACCTTGAAGCGTGAGGCTTTCGAAGCCTGGCGGACCGGCTATTCCTCCGCCTTCGCCATCATTCTCTTCGTCACCGTCTTCGGCCTCGCCAATATCTATGTGAAGGCGCTCAACCGGGTGAAACAACGATGAAAGCCGCGACCGCACATATCTCCTCCGCGCATTCGGTGGTCGAACCTGGCCTCTGGACCAAGCGCATCGCCGGTGCTGTGGTCATCATCTATACGCTGGTGACCATCATCCCGCTGATCTGGATCATCATGACCAGTTTCAAGACGCCGGATGACTCGATTGCTTACCCGCCGAAGATTTTCTTCCAGCCTTCGCTGGAGGGTTATGTCAACCTCTTCACCACGCGCTCGCGCCAGACGCCGGAATATATCGCCAGCTTGCCGCCGGCGGAGACCTGGTACGACAAGCTGGTGCGGTCGCGAAACATGGTGATCGCCGGTCCGTCGAAATTCCTGCCGCGTTTCGCCAATTCGTTGATCATCGCATTTGGTTCGACCTTCTGCTCGGTGGCGCTGGGGACATTGGCAGCCTATGCCTTCTCGCGCTTCCGCATCCCGCTGAAGGACGACTTGCTGTTCTTCATCCTGTCGACGCGCATGATGCCGCCGATCGCCGTCGCCATCCCGATCTATCTGATGTACCGCGAACTCGGACTGTCGGATACCAAGCTCGGCATGATCCTGCTCTATACGGCGGTCAATGTCTCGCTGGCAGTCTGGCTGCTGAAAGGCTTCATCGACGAAATCCCGCGCGAATATGAAGAGGCGGCGATGATCGACGGCTATACCCGTCTGCAGGCCTTCTACAAGGTAGTCCTGCCCCAGGCCGCCACCGGTATCGCCGCCACTGCCATCTTCTGCCTGATCTTCGCCTGGAACGAATATGCCTTTGCCGTGCTGCTGACCTCCGGTGAAGCGCAGACGGCACCGCCTTTCATTCCGCAGATCATCGGCGAGGGCGGCCAGGACTGGCCCGCTGTCGCCGCCGGCACGACCTTGTTCCTGGTGCCGATCGTTGCCTTCACCATCCTGCTTCGCAAGCATCTGCTGCGCGGCATCACCTTCGGCGCGGTCCGGAAATAGGAGAAGCAGATGGAACAGACGCAAATTGCCCCAGCTTCCCTGCCGAGCCGCGACGGCTGGAAACGCTGGCTGCGGCGCGGGCCCTGGGAGATGGCAGCGGTGATCATCATCTCTTTGGGTGTGGTGATGCTGATGCAGCCGCTCTCGCTGACGCTCTATTCCTATTCCTTCGTGACCTTGTTGGTGGGGACCGGCCTCTTCACCATCGTCAGCAAATTCCCGGAGTGAGCGATGGCCGAGATTCGCGTCCAGAACCTGCAGAAAAGCTTCGGCGACTTTGTGGCCGTGCAGGGCTCGTCCTTTGTCGTCGAGAACGGCGAGTTCTTCGTCATGCTGGGACCGTCGGGTTGCGGCAAGACGACCACCTTGCGGATGATCGCTGGCCTGGAACTGCCGACCGCCGGCGAAATCCTGCTTGGCGGTGAAGATGTCACGTTCAAGCGCGCGGCGCAGCGTGACATCGCCTTCGTCTTCCAGCTCTTCGCCCTCTATCCGCATATGAATGTGCGCGCCAATATCGGTTTCCCGCTGAAATGCCAGGGCACGCCGCGGGCCGAGATCAAGACCCGGGTGGAGGAGGCGGCACGTATTCTCCGGATCACGCATCTCCTCGACAAGCCGGTTTCCGGCTTGGCCGGTGGTGATCGCCAACGTGTGGCACTAGGGCGCGCCATCGTGCGCCAGCCGGCAGCTTTCATGATGGATGAGCCGCTGGGTGCGCTGGATGCGGAATTCCGCACCCTCATGTGCCAGGAGTTGCGGGCATTGCACGACCGGCTGCGTGCGACCACCATCTATGTCACCCATGACCAGATGGAAGCCATGGCCATGGCGGATAAGATCGCCGTCATGAATCACGGCGTCATCGAACAATTGGGGACGCCGCGGGAAGTCTATGAGCGGCCGGCCACCATGTTCGTGGCGGATTTCATCGGCTCGCCGGCGATGAATTTTCTCGCCTTCGATGGCGGGTTGCAGCGTGGCGACCACCACATCCGTTTGAACGGCCTCTCCATCGAGGTGCCGGCATCGCATGAGGATATCGGTGAGCAGCGGCTGGTCCTGGGGGCGCGGCCCGAACACATCCGCCTGAATGACGAGGGCGGGCTGCGGGGCGAGGTCTTCGGCACCGAATATCTCGGCACTACGCAGATCGTCACCGTGATCACCGAACATGGCAAGGTTCGTGCCCGGATCGGCGCCGACCGCCCGGCCACGGTTGGCAACCAGGTTGGACTCACTTTCAAGCCCGAGAAACTATCGATTTTCGAGCATCAAAGCGGCCGGGCCATCCGAACCGCCTTGTACGATGCGAATCTACAGGGGGTCCGTCATGGCTGATGTCGTTCTGCACAATGCCAGCAAGATATTTGGCACCGTGACGGCGGTCGATCACGTCGATCTCACCATCAATGACGGCGAGTTCATCGTGCTGCTGGGGCCGACTGGTGCCGGCAAGACCACCACTTTGCGCCTGATCGCCGGCCTGGAAAACCTGGACACCGGCCGGGTCATGATCGACGGGCGTGACGTCTCCGGCGATGCACCGGCGTTGCGCGACGTCTCTTTTGTCTTCCAGCAATATTCGCTGTATCCGCATCTCACGGTCTACGACAACCTGGCCTTTCCCTTGCGGTCACCGACGCGGCGCGTGCCGGAGGATGAGATCGGGCGCAAGATCACCGAAATCGCCACCATGCTGCATATCGACCACAAGCTGAAGAACAAGGCGACGCGGCTGTCCGGCGGCGAGATGCAACGCGTGGCGATTGGTCGGGCCTTGGTGCGCAACCCGAAGATCTATCTGATGGACGAGCCGTTATCCTCATTGGATGCGAAATTGCGCAACGAACTGCGCCTGGAGTTGAAGCGCATCCAGCGCGAGCTTGGCGCCACCATGCTCTATGTCACCCATGACCAGATCGAAGCCATGACCATGGCGACGCGGATCGGCGTCCTGCGCGAAGGAAAGCTGGTGCAGATCGGTGCGCCGCGGGAGATCTATGAGGACCCCAATGATATCTATGTGGCGACCAGGCTGGGTCAGCCGCATATCAATCTCATCCCCCGCAATCTCTTTCCCGGTGTGGCGATGCCGCCCGCGGCCGAGACTGTCGGTGTCAGGACCGAGAACTTGCTGATCAGCCGCCATAATGGTGCTGCGGCGCGGATCGACTGGATCGAGCATCTCGGTGACCAGAACCATCTGCATATCGATCTCAATGGCCATAAGGTGACCACCCTGGTGCAGCCCGATGCCCAGTTGGATGTCGGCGACGTGGTCGCGCTGGAACTGCAAAACCCGCTCTATTTTGACCGCACCGGGGCCCGGTTGCGGGGGTGAGGGAGGCATGAGGATCGGTTTTAATCTGCTGCTTTGGACGACGCATGTGCAGGACGAGCATATGCCGACAATCGAAGCTTTGAAGCAGACCGGTTACGACGGCATCGAGGTGCCGATCTTCCGGGGCGAGCCCGCCTATTATGCCGCTTTGGGGCGGCGCCTGGACGATCTCGGCCTCGCCCGGACCTGTGTCACGGTGATCCCGGAGGTCGAGCTCAATCCCCTCGGCACGGCCGAACAGGCGCAAAAGGGCCTCGATTACCTGCGCCATGTGCTCGATTGCGCAGCGGCTCTCGGCTGCGAGCTGGTTTGCGGTCCGGTCCATTCGGTGCTGGGCCATTTCACCGGCACGGGACCGACGGCGATCGAGAAGGAACGGGCGACCGCATTTCATATGGCCTTGGCCGAACATGCCGAAAAGCTGCGGGTGCCCGTGGTGCTGGAGCCGCTCAACCGCTTCGAATGCTATTTCCTGAACACCTTGGCGGATGCCGAGGCACATCTGGCGCGGGTCAACCGACCCTATATCCGGACGATGTATGACAGTTTCCACGCCAATATTGAGGAAAAGAACCTGACGGGCGTCATTCAGTTGCACCGGGACAGCATCGCCCATGTACACATTTCCGAGAATGATCGCGGCACGCCCGGGCGTGGCCATATCGATTTCGGCGCTATATTTGCCGCCTTGCAGGGGATCGGCTATGACGGCTGGCTGACGATCGAGGCTTTCGGCCGCAGCCTACCGGAACTGGCGGGGGCGACCAAGGTCTGGCGTGACTTCTTTCCGGATCCCCGACAGGTCTATGAGGAAGGTTTTCGTTTGATTCGCGACGGATGGGCGGAAGCGGCCTGAGCGCCGTGACCGGGTTAGTCGAGAGACGTGAAGAACGCATTTCAAGTGGGTTGGAGTAGATGGATTCGGCTTTGCTACGACAGGTGATCGAACGGGTCTGCCAGGCGGTAATCGCCCGTGCTGACCATCTGACCGATCTCGACCAGGCGATCGGCGACGGCGATCATGGCGTCAATATGAAGCGCGGCTGCGAGGCCGTCCTCGCCGAGATCGACAGCACGGCGGCCAAACCCTTGCCGGAAGCATTGCGGGCTATCGGCACGCAACTCGTCATGACCGTCGGCGGCGCTTCAGGGCCGCTCTACGGCACGCTGTTCCTGACCCTCGGCAAGGAACTGCCGGCAGAGCCAGACCAGGCGGCCGTGGCCAAGGCGGTCAAGGCAGCTCTCGCCGCCGTCCAGGCACGCGGCAAGTCAGAGCGCGGACAAAAGACATTGCTCGATGTGCTGGGACCGGTCAGCGACGCGTTATCCGATGGCGGCTTTGGCAGCTTGCCGGAACTGGTGGCAATCGCCAATCAGGCGGCGGCTGCCACCGTGCCATTGCAGGCCACGCGCGGCCGCGCCTCGTTCCTCGGTGAAAGGTCGATCGGTCATATGGACCCTGGTGCCTGTTCGCTCGCCCTGATCATCGAGACGCTTGTCGCAACGCTTGAAGGATTGAAGAAATGAGTTCGAATGTCGGCATCGTCATCGTCTCGCATTCGCCAAAGGTCGCGGAAGGAGCGGCGGATATGGTGCGGCAGATGGTGGGCGATGAAGTGCAGGTGGCCTGGACCGGCGGCAACCCCGCAGGTGGGCTCGGCACCAGCGTGCCAGCGATCATGAGCGCCATCGATCATGCCTGGAGCGAGGCGGGCGTCGCCATCCTGGTCGACCTCGGCGGCGCCGAAACCAACAGCGAGATGGCGATCGAGATGTTGCCGGATGAGCGCCAGGGCAAGGTTGTGGTCTGCAACGCGCCGATTGTCGAGGGCGCCGTCATCGCCGCGACGGAAGCAGCCAGCGGCGCACCGCTGGCACTGGTCAAGAAGATCGCCGAAGAATTATCGCCGCAATAGATAATGCAATGAAGTGGAGACAGTAACAGGATGAGCATTGCGGAAACACCGGTTCAGGGAAGCGTGATACTGGCACATGAGGCCGGGCTTCATGCGCGTCCCTCGGTGAAATTGACCAAACTGGCGAAGACCTTTGCTGCGTCGATCGAGATTGCGGTGACCGCCGATGGCCCCTGGACCGATGCGAAGAGTGTCGCCAAGGTGATGGCGATGAAAGCGCCCCGCAACAGCGAGCTGCTGTTCCGCGCCGCCGGCGCCGATGCGGCTGCCGCGGTCGCTGCCTTGATCGACCTCGTCAACCGTGATTTCGATGAAGCCCAGGCTGATGCCTGAAATCTGGCATGCCGGTCGCGTCGCCTCCGGGGGGATCGCCATCGGTACGGCTTTCCTGCTGCCGGCTGGGCAAGTGGTGTCATCTCGGAAGACAGATAACCCCGCCGCGGAAGCCGCGGCCCTACGCAGTGCCCTCGCTGCCGCGATCGACGATATTGGTGCCTTGATCTCCGCCAGCGCTGGCGAGGCTGCGGATGTGCTGGAATTCCAGGTCGCGATGCTGGAAGACGATTCACTGGGCGAGCCGGCTTTCGC
>DATMUQ010000463.1:0-3562 GCA_035563795.1 Terriglobales bacterium
CCGACGAATGTCGGCCTACGCCGACGGGGTCAAGCCCGGCAACGACAGGGGAGGTTGCAATTGGCACAGTGCCGATCTCACACGCATTGTCACCCTCGGACTTGATCCGAGGGTCCATCTCGGCAACTGATGAAGCCCCGCTGTCGCGTTCGAGGTAACAGGAGCCGCCATGTCCACCGCCTATAAACCGCCCGATCTGTGGCAGCCTTTCGGTGCCTTCTCGCAGCTGCAGATTCTGGGCGAGGGCAGGGTGGTGCATCTCAAGGGGCAGGTGGCGCTGGATCGCGATGGCGAGATCGTCGGCGCCGGCGATATGCGGGCACAGGTTGGCCAGGTGCTGGAGAATATCCGCACCGCTTTGGCCGCGATCGGCGGCGAGATGCGGGACGTCGTCTCGCTCACGCAATATGTCACCGATATCGATGCCTTCATGCAGACCGGCGATATCCGCAGGCGCTATTTTCCCGCGCCTTATCCGGTGACCACCACGGTCCAGGTCATGCGCCTCTATCACCCGGCGCTGGTGGTGGAAATCACCGCGATCGCCGAGATTCCGCTGGCGCGCTTTCAAGCACCCGGCACATAGGGCGTTGCGCCAAGGTTGCGATCAGTCACGAGCCTGGTATCGCCTCATCTGGCGCAACTGCGGTTGCGGCCGGTCTTCTTCGCCTCATAGAGCGCCTCATCGGCATGTTGCAGGGCAGCCTCGAAGGCCTGGCCGCTGCCGACCTCGGTGACGCCGATGCTGACGGTGATCTTCAGCACGGCCCCATCGATCTCGACGCTGAGCCGCTCGACGGCCTGTCGCAGGCGTTCGGCGGCGACCATCGCCGCGTTCTGATCGGCCTGCGGCAGCAGTACGGCGAATTCCTCGCCGCCCAGCCGGCCGAGGGTCGCCTCGGGGCGCAAGGCGCCGCGCATCGCCTGGGCGACGGCGACCAGCGCGCGGTCGCCGCCTTCATGCCCATAGGTGTCATTCACCTTCTTGAAGTGGTCGATATCGACCATCAGCACCGACAGCGGCTGCTGGTAGCGGGTGCCGCGCAGGCTCTCGGTGCCGGCGAGATGCAGGAACTGCCGGCGGTTATTGACGCCGGTCAGGGTGTCGGTGGTCGCCAGGCGCTGCAATTCGATATTGGCGTGATGCAGCTCCAGCTCATCGACCACGATCGCCGCCAGATCCTCGAGGATATGCTGCTGCTGGGTGCTGATATGGCGCGGCTGCCGGTCGATCACGCAAAGCGTGCCGAGATTGTAGCCCTGCTTGGTGCGCAGAGGTGCGCCGGCATAGAAGCGGATATTGGGCGATGCCGTCACATAGGGATTGTCGACGAAGCGCTGGTCGTCCAGCGCATTCTCCACCACCATGATGTCATTGCCTTCGATGGCGTGATTGCAGAAGGCATCGGAGCGGGGCGTTTCACTCACCTCAAGGCCATGCTTGGCCTTGAACCATTGGCGCGTGCTGTCGATCAGTGTCACCAGCGAGATCGGCACCTGCAGCAGTTCGGCGGCGATGCGGGCGATGCGATCGAATTGCGGTTCCGGCGGGGTATCGAGGATGTCGTAGCTGTGCAGGGCTGCGACGCGTCGTTCCTCGCGCTTCTGCCAACCCGGCTCCATGGCTGCCGGTGGTATCGTTGATGTGGGCGATAACATGCTGCTCACAGCAGGTCCCCTCGTGATTCGCGGCTCGTGATATGCGGCGCGATTACACGTCAATCCGACCAAGAATGCCACAGAACGTCAAATCACACTTGCTGCCAAAGGTTGTGAGGCCAGCTCCATTTGGCCGTTACGCGTGGCCTGTCCGTTGTTGCACCGCCAGAGCCGCATCGGCAAATGCCGATCAATAGTACCGCACCCGGCCGCAATGTGACCGGTCATCATCACGCCGCAATGCGGGCTTATCGGCTGCCGTCCGCTGCATTACGCTAAGGAACCATCTTATGTGATGGAACAAGGTGGCGTGCCAATCGTTCTCGGCGTGGGAGTGCGGTCATACCGGGGCCGCAGGAATAGATGTGCGGTTTGGCAAATGTCCGATATGCACACAAGCCCCGATCGCGACATAGTTGAAGACGTCCTCGTCCTGATCGTCGAGGACGAGCCGGCCTTGCGTGCCTTGGCTGGCGATGTCGCTGAAGCTGCCGGCCTCCATTTCGTCTCCGCCCCCGATGCCAAGCAGGCGATGACCCTGCTGGAAAGCCGCAGCGATATCGCCGCCGTGTTCACCGATCTACAGCTGCGCGGATCGATGGATGGATTGGCTTTGGCGGAAGCTGTGCGCCAACGCTGGCCGGAGATCGATCTTCTGGTCACCTCTGGCACCGTCACGCCGCAATGTCACAAACTGCCCGCCGGCAGCCGCTATTTCTCCATGCCCTATGACGTCGAGAAGGTGGTGGAGGCCTTGCAATCCATCGCCGGTCGGGCGCGGCGCCACCATCCGAACGGGGCTTGATCCGCCGTCCTGGTGACAGGTTGCCATCACTTCGTTCCCCCTCTGATTCAATACAACGCTGCCGCGACAACCTCCCGCGGGCGTGATCGCAGGGTTCTCCACCACGCATCGTAGAAACAAGGCGAAACAACAGTGTCGCGCCGAAGGGATGGCGACACATGGTGCGCTGGAGGAGAGATCTTGACCGATAAGAAGAAGACCTATGGCAAGGGCCTGCTGGCCGCTTTGTCGCTCTTGACCCTCGGGGTCAGCCTGGCCGGCTGCGTCGCCTATGTGCCGGGACCGCGCCGCGTTGCCTATGTGGCGCCGGCACCGGTCGTCGTTGTGCGTCCCTACCGGATTTACGTTCCCTGATCACTGCTGACAGAATCTGGCATGGGCTCCCCCTATGTTTGCCGCAGGACAACACGGCAGACCATGAGGGAGACCCCGATGCCAGATGCAAAATATATCCTGCTTTATGTCGACAATCCGCGGGCGAGCGGCCGCTTCTACGCCGATCTCCTGGGCCAGGAGCCGGTTGAGGCGCAGCCGACCTTCGTGCTCTTCGTCCTGCCCTCGGGCCTGAAGCTCGGTCTGTGGTCGCGCCATACGGTGGAGCCGGCCACGGCGCCCGCTGGCGTGCCGCTGGGCGGTGGCGGCGAGATCGGCCTCACGGTCGCAAGCCGGGCCGAGGTCGACACGCTCTATGAGCAATGGGGCCGCAAGGATCTCCGCGTCGTCCAGAAACCGACGGCGCTGGATTTCGGCTATGCCTTCGTGGTGCTCGATCCCGATGGCCATCGTCTGCGCGTCTTCGTGCTGGAGGTCTGAGGCCGCCGGCCATGAAAGTCAGTTGCACCTGACAAACGATGCCGCGCCTGCCCCGACAATATCTGTCACGGCAAGACCGGCAATTCCCACCATCCGCCCGATATGCGATAACGCGCCTATCGGCGGATGGCATTGCAGACTCGCCCGCCTTCTTCGGGAACGATGATGAAAGCCGGCGCGTGACCTCCATCCCCAAACATGGCCTGATCCTCACCAGGCATTGGCGGGACACGCCCCAGGGAACTGAGATCGATTTCTGGCTGGCGACCGATGACGGCCCGCGGC